>JAJRXL010000351.1 GCA_024276335.1 Bacteroidota bacterium | reverse complement strand
TGGATGAGTCGTACCTGTATGGTGGTAATTCATGTTACAAAAACCCCTGTATTATACCAAGAGATTTTTCCGTGCCGCGCCCGGCCCTTTCCGGGACAGCATCGCCGCACTGGGAATTCTCATGCTTCTTTACAGCCTGCTCCGCCTGGGGTTCTACCTGGTCAACCTTGATTTCTTCACCGATGTGTCTTCTTCGGAAATCATCGCCGCATTCTGGCACGGCCTGCGATTCGATCTCTCCGCCCTTATCCTGGTAAACGTACCACCGCTGCTGCTGTACAATCTGCCGGGAAACCTGTTTCGCTGGAAATGGTACCGGGCCGTGGTGTTTGTCTTTTTTTGTTTGGTCAATATTATCGGTTTGTTGTTGAACCTCGCCGACTACGGGTACTTCCCGATGATCCAGCGCCGACTGCTGTACGAACCGTACACCATGCTGCCGGATCTTGTGCGAATGGCGCCGGGTGTTTTGATACGCTACTGGCCGCTTACGCTGGTTTTCGTTCTCCTTTCCTCGGCGTTCGTGGTCGGGTTCGCGCGGTTGTTCGCGCGCATGCACCGGATACCGGAAAATACCGGTTGGAAAATAAGGCTGGTATCGTTGACAGTGCTGATCGTTTTTTCGGTCATCGGGATCCGGGGCGGCTTGCAGCTCAAACCCATCCGGCAAGCAAACGCCTTTTTCTCCCCGCATCTTTCCGTCGGCTACTTATGTCTCAACAGCACCTACACCGTGTTTCGCAGCCTCTTCCAGAAGAAACTGCCCGGCATCCATTTGCTGCCGGAGGCGGAGGTTCGGCGCGTGATTGCACGCATGGTCAGGCAGGCCGATGAGACGATGATTGATTCGCAGTACGTGTTCCTGCGCGAGAAGGAACCGGTTGAGAGTCCGAGGCGGTTCAACGTGGTGGTATTCATCATGGAAAACTGGACGGCGGAGTACATTTCCGCAATATCCGGCAGGCCGACCGTGACCCCTTTCTTCGACAGCCTCGCAACCGGGGGAGCGCTCTTCACCAATTTCCTCGCTGACGGCCGCCGTTCGATCGAGGCCGTTCCGTCGGTGCTGGCGTCGGTGCCCGGCCTGTACGATGTTTCGATCATCGGCTCAAAGGCGGAGATGGACAAGTTCCGGGGCCTGGGTTCGATTCTCCTTCAATACGGGTATACCACGTCGTTCCATCACGGTGCCAGGACGGGCTCCATGGGTTTCGACGGGTTCGCGCGCCTTGCCGGGTTCACGAACTACTATGGCCGAGAAGACTTTCCCGACATTTCGGATTCCGTGGATGACGGGATGTGGGGAATTATCGACGAGCCGTTCTTTCTTGATGCCGGCCGAAGAATGGACGACTTCGGCACACCGTTCTGCGCCGTTGTCTTCTCGCTCTCCTCACACGATCCGTACTATATTCCCGCACATCGCCAGCAAGTGATTCCCAGGGTGCCGGGCGAATCGGAGTTCGCGCGCTCGATGCGCTACTCCGATTTTAGCCTGGGGCGGTTCTTTCGCTACGCCCGCTCCAAGCCCTGGTTCGACAGCACGATCTTCGTCATCACCGGTGATCACACGTTGTTTACGGCACGGAACAACATGTACTCCTCGTTTCACGTACCCTGCCTGATTTATTGTCCCGCGCTGGTGCCGCCTCAGGTAATTTCCAAAGTCGGCCAGCACGTGGATATTCTTCCCACGATCCTCGACTTGCTGCGCCTGCCTGTCCGCCATGCTTCGATGGGCCGATCACTTTTTGACAACGATCGCCCGCGCTACGCGTTCGAGAAATACGGTCCCGAGTACGCCGTCTTTTCCGATCGCTTCGTTCTCGTGAACAATCTCGAGCGTGACGCGGGATTGTTTGCCTACCAGGAGGACCCGTTCTATCGCCATAACCTCCTCGAACAGTACCCAGACCGCGCCGGCGCGTTGCGCCGGATCCTGTTCGCTTACGTGCAGGCAGTCACAACCGCGATAGCCAAGGATCGAGTTTACCGCTGAGAAGGAATGGATGGCGTGCGACGGCGCTTTGTGATCGGAGGGTCAGAAAGTGGAGGGGAAAAAGGTCAGCGCGAGGCCTGCCACGGCGGCTCCGAGCACAATGTATGCGGGATGGACATTGAGAAAATACATCACGGCAAAGCTCGCGATGAGAATAATTATGCCGAGGACATCCGGCGAACTTTTTCCAACGTACTTGAAAAACACGGCCAGGATCATGCCCAGGACCGCGTAGCGTATAACGTCGAAGACCATGCGAACGGCGGGATTTTTTCCGTGTTTCGTGTATAGTGCGGCGAGCCCGGTGATGAGAAGGGCAGGCGGGAGGAAGTTCGCGACGTTCGCGATGATGATGCCGGGAATCCCGAGCACCTTGTATCCTACGTATGAGGAAAACTTTATGGAAATTGCGCCGGGAAAAATTTCCACCATGGCCAGGACGTCGAGGAATTCCTTGTGGGTCAGCCACTGGTGGTTTGTCACGATTTCCCGCTCGATCAAAGGAAGGAATGAATACGCGCCTCCGAAGGAGAGGAGCCCGATTTTCAGAAACGAGAGAAAAAGTTCGAGCGCCGTTTGCATGAATTATTCCCTTTCCGGTTCGAGTGCCAAGTTTGAGGCGGGCAAAAGCGTGACGGGCTCGTTTACGTGTATCGGGCCTCCTTCCAGTACTTCCGCGAACAGCCCTTCCCGCGGCATGACGCAGTCGCCGGCCGCGTAATAGATGGCGCACCGGGCGTGGCATTCCTTCCCGATCTGGGTAATGCGCAGGAGAGCCGACCCGATTTTGAGATGCTCGCCGATGCGTAATGCGGATAAATCAACTCCTTCGAGAGTCAGGTTTTCCGCGAAGGCTCCGGGCCGAACGGCAAGGCCCCTGGCATGCATCTTCCGGACGCTGTCCATGGACAGCAGGCTCACCTGGCGATGCCACCTGCCTGCGTGCGCGTCTCCTTCGATCCCCCAGTGGGGAAGAAGCCGGGCAGAAGGGACGTTGACTTTTACCGTTCCTTTTTTTCGGCTGATGGAAATAGCGTGAATTCTTCCGTGTTGTTCAGAACGTTTGTTCATGGTGATACCTCTTTTGTTCATAAGTCCATCATCAAGACACGCACGGGATCGTTCTTCCGGAGGCCTTTGGATTCCGCCGGGATCTCGACCAGGCAGTCCGCAACGGCGAACGATCGCAACATGTGCGAGTCCTGGTGCTGCAAGACCCGGACCGTATCATCCCTGTTCATGAGGCCGCGCAGATACTCGACCCGTCCCGGTGTGTGGCGAACGTCCCGGTCGAGGATGGCGTTGCGAAAGGCGGGGCGAACGTCCCGCGCACCCATCATGGCCAGCAGTGCCGGTCGAATGAATCGATAGAAAGCGACCAGCACCGAGGCGGGATTCCCCGGCAGTCCAACCACGACGGCGTTATCGCGCCGCCCGAAGCACAGCGGCTTCCCCGGCTTGATCTTGACTCGCCAGAACAGCTCGCGCACGCCGCACTCGTCGAAAACCCGGCGGGTATAGTCGTAGTCGCCGACGGACACGCCTCCACAGACGAGAAGAACATCGACGGACTCCAGGAGCGCGAGGACCTGCCGCCGCAGTTGGGATACGTTGTCTCCGGACCTGCGGGCAAGGATACGGCTGATGCCCAGGCATCGGAGAGCGGATTTTAGACTGACCGTGTTCGAATCCCACACTTGCCCCGGACGCAGGGGCGTTCCCGGCATAACGATCTCGTTGCCGGTAGTAATTATGCCCACGCGGGGAAACCGGCCGACCGAAACATTAGTAATGCCGAGTTTGGCAATCAAGCCGATTGCTGCCGGGGTCAGGTGTTGGCCACGGCGTAGAACCAGGGCGTGTTTTCCGAACTCCTCTCCTTTACGCCTGATGTTCGCACCGGTGGCGAGCTTCTTGGTGAAACGCACGCCGTTCCTCGTGAGTTCGACGTCTTCCTGCATAACAACCGTTGCCACGGAAGGGGGAACGGGGGCGCCGGTCAGGATGCGCACGGTTTCTCCATTGCGAAGGGGTCTTGCCAAGTGACCACCGGCGGGAATTTCACCCGCGAGTTTCAGGGTGATGGGGTTCGACCGAAGCTTTCGTGTATCGCCGGCCGTGAGCCCGTACCCATCCACGGCGGAAGAATCGAAGGAGGGCGAGGGCGCTTCGGCGATGATGTCTTGCGCGAGAATCCTTTCTATCGCTTGATCGAGGTGTACGGTTTCCGCATCCAGGACGGGAATGTTTCCGAGAATCCGACGCTCCGCCGTTTCGACGCTTATCACCGTTGCTTCTCCTTTGACGGGTGTCCCATGCCTTTGAGCATCTTGAACGTGTGGAGAACACCGGGGAACAGCGCGTCGAGCGCATCCTTGACACCGCCGCGGGAGCCGGGGAGGTTGATGATGAGCGTCGAACCGCGAACGCCTGCCGCGCTCCGCGAGAGCATGGACCAAGGCGTACGCGCCTGTCCGAAAGCGCGCAAGTACTCGGTGATACCGGGGGCTTCCCGTTCCAGGATTGCCCTGGTAGCTTCCGGCGTGAAGTCGCGGGGACTGAATCCCGTACCGCCGGTCGAAAGAACGAGATCAACGTGCATCGAATCGGCATACCGGGTCAGGTGCTGGGTGATAAGGGCCTGGTCGTCCGGGATGACGTCGTAAGATGCAACGGTCAAGCCCTCGTCTTCCAGGCGCTTAGTGATCATGGGTCCTGTGTGGTCCTGCTTCTTTCCCTCGGCAACCGAATCGGAGGTCACCAGGACGGCGGCGGTGAGGTTGCGGACATCTTCGCGGAATTCGGATTTGCCACCCTTTTTCCAGAGCAGTTCCACGCCTTCGATGGACATCGTATCATCAAGCATTTTCAGCATATCGTAGATAGTGAGGGCCGCTACGGCGGCGCCGGTCATGGCTTCCATCTCCACGCCGGTCTTATAGATCGCCTTTGCGACAACCTCGATCACGATTTTTTCATCCTGGACGTCGAAGTCCACCGCTACGTGATCGACGGGGAGGGGATGGCAATACGGGATGATGGAGCTGGTGTTCTTGACCGCCTGGATGGCAGCCACGCGTGCCACGGGCAATGGGTCACCCTTGGGCACTGTGCCGCTGCGAACACGGATCATGGTTTCGCTCTTCATACGGACAATGGAGCGGGCGGCGGCGATGCGAAGCGTTGGATACTTGTGAGAAATGTCAATCATGGCGCGATCACCGGTTTATTCTTGGAATATATCATGGCGCTATCCTCCAATTGCGATCATTGTTTTGTTCTCCTGTTCGAGCAACCCCTGGATACCGGGATGGGTTGGTTGCTTGGCATTCAAGGACGCCCGAATGGAACGAATCAATTCTTCATCCGTGTCGCCGCGTCGGAGGAAATCGCGCAGGGAATTCTCCGCGCCGCTGAACAGGCAGGTGTGCAGCGTTCCATCCACCGTAAGGCGCAGACGATTGCACGACCCGCAGAAATGATTGCTGAGTGGCGAAATAAAGCCGATCCTGGCTCCCGTTCCGGTGATTTCCCATTCCCTGGCGGAAGAAAAGGCCTCCTCGTTAAGCGGCCGCAGTACGTGGGCGCGTGAAAGTCGTCGTCGGATTTCATCGGACGGGATGAAATATCCCGATTGCCACCGGTTTCCCGCAAAGGGCATGAACTCGATGAACCGGACAGTGACGCCTTTTTTGATCGCAAAATCGACAAAGTCGAGCAACTCGTCATCATTCACGCCGCGCATGACGACCACGTTCAGCTTGACAGGGCGCATGTCCAGGGAGAGCGCACGGTCGATGGCGTGCAGAACGTTGGTAAGGCCATCCCGCTGCGTTATTGCGCGAAACCTCTCGGGACGTAAGGAGTCGAGGCTGATATTGATTCTATTCAGTCCTGCGTGATGAAGGTCGGCAAGGATATCGGCAAGAAGGATGCCGTTGCTGGTCATGGTCACCTCTTCGATCCCGGGGAGGGCGGAAATCATGGACACGAGGCGGGGGAGATGTTTCCTGACTGTAGGCTCCCCGCCGGTCAGGCGAATTTTCCGAATGCCGAGCGTGGCGAAGATGGAAACGAGACGGTGGATTTCCTCGAATGTCAGAATACCGTTATGGGATTTGAAATCGACACCCGTCTCAGGCATGCAGTACCGGCAGCGGAGATTGCACCTGTCGGCGACAGCAATACGGAGATAGGAATGTGTTCGACCAAAAGAGTCGTTCAGCATAATGTCCTGGCAAAATAATCGATGGCGAGGGTGGTCGTGCCCGGGTAGCCGGAAAGTAAAAACACCCCGGCGGGGTGTGAAGGAAAAACGCGTGACGGACTACGCTGGAACTCCTTTCCAATGCCGGGAGGCGGCGCAATTTCTCGCGACACCCTTCGGGTTGCTTGACAACCCGGGACCCTCGGGTCCAACGGTCTGTAACCCGTAGCGAGCGCCGTAGGCTTACAGACTCGGAGGTTCAGTTGTTTAGAACGACCTGTTTTCGTTCGTGTTGTTCCACGAACTCGAACATGATTTAACATAATTCTTTCCCGATCAAAAATCAACGAACGAACCAAGCGATGCAAATAGTTCTTGCGAAATCCCTCGCGTTTCAATAGCATTGGATAAATGATAAAGATCGCGACCATACTGCTGATCGTCAGTTTCTTTCTCTCCGCCTGTGAGAGACAGGAACTGATCGATCCCAATTCGGATGTCATTCCACCCTATCCTCCATCGGGATTGGTTGTGCAGTCAGCGCGGGACGGCGAAGTGAACCTGGAATGGCAGCCGAATACCGATCCCGATTTTTTTGCATACATCGTGTACCGCATGGAGCCATCGATCCCGGACGCAGTTCCTGTTGACACCACGCTGAAGCCGTATTTTGTGGACAAGTTCCTTTCCTACGACACGACTTACCGGTATTTCCTCACCGCCCTGGATGAAGCGGAAAACGAGAGCCTGCCTTCGGATACGGTGTCCGCGACACCGGTCAACGAAAACCCGCCGGAGCGACCGACGTCTTTTTACGCCTTTGGGAGCAATATCGATGGGGTTCCAACCATCCGGCTCGAGTGGGCTCCCAACAGGGACGCCGATCTTGCCGGTTACAGGCTGTATCGATCCCGAAACCAACCGGTCGAAGCCGTTCCCGGGAACCTTTATAGCGAGACCGATTTTTCTTTCGTGGTTGACAGTATGGTCGCCCCCACGGGTACGCGCTGGTATTACGTTGTGACCGCCGTGGACAGGGGAGGAATGGAAAGCAGGGCTTCGCGCGGCGCTTCGGACCTGGTCACGGACATCCCCGAGTTGCTTTCTCCACCGGACGGGGCGGGCGCGCCGTCATGGCCGTTCCTGTCGTGGAAGACGGTCTCCGGCGCCATTGGTTATATTGTCTTCGTGCTAGAAAACCCGGCGGGCAGCGAGCTTTGGAAAGCGCGGGTGTCGGCGGCTGACACTGAAAACATGGTCATTCAGTACACGGGACCGCCCATGACTATCGGCAGGCGGTACTGGTGGCGCGTGGCAACTGTCACGACGGAGGAAGGGATCCCCAACGCCCTTAGCCCGGTTCGCTCATTTCAAGTTGAACGATGAAGTTGGAGTATGATACAAGTTACTGATCTCGTGAAATCGTTTGGAGAGCGAAAAGCGCTTTCCGGTATCACCTTTCATATCAATAAGGGGGATATTTGCGGCTACATCGGTCCGAACGGAGCCGGAAAATCGACGACGGTGAAAATCCTCTCCGGGATGCTTGAACCGGACGAAGGCGAAGTGATCGTGAACGGTATCGACGTCTGCGAAAACCCCGATGCCGTGAAGCCGTTTCTCGGTTACGTACCGGATACGGGGGCGGTGTACGAGGCGCTGACGCCCAGGGAATACCTGATGCTGGTGGGCAGGTTATACGGCATGAAGGACAGCATCATCCGGGAACGCACCGACGTGATGCTGGAATTCTTTGATCTCCAGGATGATGGCAACGATGTGATGTCCGGTTTTTCAAAGGGAATGAAGCAAAAGGTGGTGATCCTGTCGGCGTTGCTGCACGACCCGGTGCTGTTTTTCTTCGACGAGCCTCTTCATGGTCTTGATGCTCGATCCACCGTGCTGTTCAAGGAGCTGTTGTTCATCCTGGCCCGGCAGGGAAAGACCATCTTGTACTACTCCCATCTTCTGGATATTGTCGAGCGCGTTTGCACGCGGTTGCTTGTCTTACGGAATGGCCGAATAGTTGCTGAAGGAACGATCGACGAACTGCGTGAACTCACGAAAAAGGATACACTGGAAGATGCTTTCAGCATTCTGACTGAGTCAACCGATCTTCGTGCGCGCGCCGAATCCTTGCTCAAGGACCTTGCAGAACTACCCGTGTCAACCTGATGTCTCCTACCACGGCCTGGTGCTACCCGGGCTTAGCAGTTGCCGTTGTTGCCGCGTTTATTTCGTCAAGTGCCTGCGCCCAGATGACCGGCACTGATTCCGTGGGATGGGCCTCGCCGCGATTCACCATGGGGTACGAGCGCAACGTCAACACACACTTGTGGAATATCGGTGGACGCTGGAGCCATCGGTCGTCGTCGTGGGACATTGTCGCGAACGAGCAATACCGCAGCTCCCTGATACGCACCGACCGATCGTACATCAAGGACGAGCAGTCATTTCTCGTCCGGGGAGAACGCCATCTCACCGAGACCTGGAGCGCGGAGGCGACGTTCAAGTCGTACGTTTTTGCCGACGATCGTGCGCTGGGGTTGAATTCACTGGCGGAGCATACCGTCCTGGCTGGACCGGTATGGCGACCGAGCCGGTACCTGTTGTTCCAAGGACAGGCAGGCTATTCCTTCGACAACCAGCAGCGCGTATTGGACCAGGGATTTGCCTACCTGGGGAACGCGCGGCTCCAGGGATTCAGTTTCGGGATATATGACTTGAATGCTGATTTAACTTCAGAAGGCCACAATCTCGGACCTCGACAGCTCAATGAGAACAGGGCCGTGATTGCGCTGAGCGCCGCTTTTTCGCCCCGGAGCAGGAACGATTTGACGGTACGGATGCAGTCCATGAACCGGGATTTCTACCTCGATAGGGATTCCCTTGTCGAACAGGCGTTTGGCGTGGAGCACCCGGTCGAATCCAGAGAGGAGAGCGGGTATGGCATAATCAATAACCTTCAATACCGCGTTTCGGAGTACCTGGATTTCCGGGGATCATTCAGGTTGAATTACAATACCATCGCTCGCTCGCGGCGGTACCGGGTCCGGGATGTACCGCTGCCGTTTTTCGACACCCGCTTCGACGAATTCATCCTGGGAGGGAAAGCCGCGCTGGCATTCCATGATGACAAGACCAGCGGCGTGTTCGAAATCGGTGTGGATGAAAGAAACGAGAACCATACAATCGAAACCTATCCTGACGCAGATCCGGTGGCGTTTGCCCGCCAGCAACGTCTGGAGGAGATGAAGAACTACGTCGTAACACAGTCTCAACTCGCTTTGAACGTGGTTCATCGCATCGGGAACCGCGACACGATAAGTTTCTACGGATCGGCGTTGAAGCTGCGCTATGATACGCCGAGCAAGCAGAATTACGATGACCGGGACGAGTTGTATTACCTGCTCCAGGGACGATGGGCTCACCGATTTTCGTCCCTGTTGCGCGGGAGCATCCTGATGGATATTAGTTTACGCCATACCGTGTACATTTTTGCTGAGCGCAGTGCAAACAACACCTGGAACCGGGTGATCAGACTCCGCCCGGAGATTGCTTTCCGAAACAGCATCCTATCGAACGCACTGACGGCAGAGGTCCTTGCGAACTACACCGTTTACGATTTCGAATCGACCAGTTTGCAGGTACAGAGCTTCTCTTTCAGGCAATTGACCGTGATGGATTCCCTGCGACTCCGCGTTTCGCGATCGCTGCTGTTCAAGGCTGATCTCATGTGGAGAGTTTACGAGCGGGGGGATTTGTTCTGGGAGACGTTTTCCTCGCGGCCCCAGAGATACTTCGATGAACGCACCGTGTCTACAGCTCTCGTGGTGGAGGGGGACTGGTATCGCGTGGCTCCCGGATACCGGTTTTTCATTCAGTCACGGTACCGTTATGAAGGGACTGAAAGACGAAAGGATGGTGACGTCGCGAACTACGGGCCGATGTGCCGAATAGATGTTTTTCTTTCCAGGTTTACGCGTGTGATTCTTGACGGATGGTACCAGGTGACATCGGAGAGCGCCGGTGCAACGAAAGTGTATCCCAACCTCACGTTGCAAGTTGTCTGGAATATGTAAGTTCTGTATCCTGTTTTTCACTGCTATTAGATCGGTATGAACCATCCCGGGTGATTTCATTGAGCGATACCACGTTTTCCCTGAACATAGCAAGTCTGCGATCAAACGTCCACGAGCTGGAACCTTTTCTTGAAAGAATTCGAACGGAGGTCGAGTTCGATGAAGACATGTATAGTCGTTCCCTGATCGCGTTGACGGAAGCGGTGAATAACGCTATCGTGCACGGCAACAAGGACGATCCTGACAAGATCGTGTACGTGGAATGTCGTTGCTCGCCAGACCAATTAGAGTACATCGTGAGGGATTCGGGGGAAGGGTTCGATCCTGAAAGCCTGAGCGATCCGACGCAAGAGGAAAATCTATTACGGGAAGGGGGACGTGGCGTGTATATCATCAAAACCGTTGCTGACGAGTTCGAGTTTCACCGGAAACCCGAGGGAATGGAAGTAGTGTTCCGGGTATTTCGTCGGACACCGAAGAGATGAACGTCCCGTCAGAGAAAAAGGCGCTTTTCCTGGCCGGAATCAGCGCCATCGTTTACATTGGCATCACCGTCACACATGATCTTCGGGGGGGCTTCTGGTTGTTTGCCGCGCTGTATACGGCGCTGTTTCTAATCCTCGGCTGGGCGTATGTGCTTGTCGATTGGACCGATCGGTTGATACGGATAGCATTCATCGCTGCGGTTGTTTTTCGGGTAATAGTGATGCCGTTGCCTCCTACGTTGTCCGACGATGCGAACCGGTACCTCTGGGACGGCAAAACACTTTTGCATGGTCTCAATCCATACGCGCACACTCCCGCCTCCATAGCCGATCCCGACCTTGTACGTGATCCGCTGCGCCAACAGCAGAAATATTCACGTTCATACACGAATTACCCTCCCCTCGCACAGGTCTTCTTCGCTGCGTCGGTTATGCTCGGCCAGGGTGATACGACCTCCTCATTCTATTTCCTGAAGTTCTTCTTTCTCGTTCTGGAAATTTTCACTTGCTGGATGATCGTTTCAACGCTTCACAGGTTAAAATTACCGCAGAGGAATGCCTTGCTGTACCTCTGGAATCCGTTGATTGTTATAGAGCTCGTGGGGCAAGCGCACACTGAGGTCATCATGGTTTGGGCCTTTGCCCTGACGGTGATGTTTGTATCCCGGCACAAGTACGCAGCGGGTGCGGTTTCCTTCGCCCTGGCGGTACTGGGGAAGATTACTATCCTGTTGTATGCTCCGTTTCTCTTCCGAAAGATCGGATGGAAATGGGCACTGGTTTCCTTGGTCGTGGTAGTTGGGGCAATTACGCCGTTTTACTATCCGCATCTGATTCAAAACTATATAGGTACACTCCGATTGTACTTCGATTATTTCGCTTTCAATGCCGGGATATATTATACCTTGGCTGACATTTTCCGATCGATGGGTTTGAATGCTCCCGTGCCGGTTCTTGGCTCAGCCCTGGGGGGGATAGCCGGAATCCTCGTTGTCCTGTTATTCGTAATGACGAGGGATCAAAGTGTACGGGATCTAATGAAACACGGGCTTTATGCGGGGATAATTTTCCTGCTTTTGACGACAACGGTACACCCCTGGTATATCGCGCTCGTAATCATAGCGCTACCTTTCGTGCCAAGAATCAGTGTGATGTGGTGGGCGTTGTTCGCGGGCTGGTCCTATCTTGCTTACACTTCCACGCCACCGCTGGAACATCGATGGATGATATATTTATGGTATGGTATTCTCATGATCTCTCTGGCAATGGAGACGAGGAATTACTGGCTGAAACCGCTTGTCAAGCACAGGGCCAAGTGGAAGTCGGCGAGGGTCCTTCCGCATATCAGGGGAAAGACTATTCTCGATGTTGGCGCAGCGGAGGGGTGGGTGGGAACCGAATTGCGCAACCGACGACCGGATTGGAACGTCTTGTCGGTTGATGTGATTCACATGCAGCATACGAAAACACCGGCGGTGTTGTATGATGGTTGGAATTTGCCTTTTCGCGACAAGAGCATCGATACCGCTTATGCAATCTTCGTATTGCACCATTGTCGGTTTCCCGACCGTGTCATCCGGGAAGTGCATCGGGTCGTGCGAGATCGGTTTATTGTAATGGAATCCGTGTACCGAACGCAAGTCCACAGGAGAGCGCTGGAATTTCTGGATGGTCGAGTCAACGCGTTTCGGAGCAACGGCAAGATGTCCCGTCCACTTCATTTCGATACGATCGAGGGATGGAAAGCGCGGTTTGCATTGGACGGTTTCACGGTCGCGTCCTATTCGATGATGAAAAGCGGCATACATCATCAAGCGCTGTTTGTGCTCGAACGAAGAGAAACGTGGAATCATTAAAAGCATAAACCCAGCGTGTTTGTGTCGGATACCAAAATGCCGAACGCTAAACCCTTTCCGCGTATCGATGCAATGTCGCTTCCGACCACTTCCAAAGAGAGCTTGTTGCACATTCTTTCGTACATTGCAGATGCGTGGTGGCAACAATGTCACAGGGGAGCCGGGTTCAGGCGTTGAATTGGATAATTGACACAAGTGAATATTGGTGTAATGAGAAACCATCTTCTTCTTTTTTTCCTATTCCTGGTTGGACAGGTATTTATCGCTTCGGCTCAACGGCCAAGCGGTGAAGCGGCAAACATTGATCCATTGTACCTGATCGACTTGCCGACTGCGGGAATTCTTCCCACGCGGTCCGGTGGAGCAGACGTTTTGCTGTATCCGGAAGGAGGAGTGTTGCTTTCACTCTGGTACTCCCCCATCCCACGCACGATGGTGGGAATCTCCATGGGAGGCACACGGGTTCTCGGTGCCGGTGGTATAACTTGGAATAAAATGCCGGGGCTCAGTTTCCGGTACCGCATTTTCGATGAAAATGAAAAATATCCCGGTCTCGTGTTTGGCTTTGAGTCTCAAGGGAAGGACGGTTGGCTTCCGAATGAGAGGAAATACGTGGTAAAATCGCCAGGTTTCTTTTTTTCAGTCTCCAAGAACTATCGATTCCTGGGATACGTTTCGTTTCATGGCGCACTGAACTATACACTCGAACGAGGTGACGGCGATGGAAGCCCAAACATGCTTATCGGGGTCGAGAAAACGGTGGGGAGCAGGCTTTCAGTTTTTCTGGAATACAATTTCCTGTTCGATAACGATGCGAACAAGAAAGGGTTCTGGAATGGTATGCTGAACACGGGTCTGCGAGTGTCCACGGAAATTGGCTTGACAATTGACCTATATTTCAAGAATCTGTTAACGAACCCTGTTCACTATACCAAGGTGATGAGGGAAATTCGAGTACAATACGTTCGATATCTTTGAAAAGGGACACGGCGTATAGAATTATGGACGTAGGAATGGAAATTGAAAAACCTGTCGTTAGAATATCGTGATTATCGGCCTGTATTGGGTATCTTTTTCCGGTTGCCCGTGGGGTATTCGTGGTATGATCATTGTTAGATGGTTTATAGCGTTCATATCAGTCCGAGGAGGTTCGAAATGAAACCGTGGAAATATTTCAGCATACTAATAATCGCCCTGATCGTATTGGTTGGGTTCAACGGTTGCTATACTCAGGTAGCTGTAGCTCCTAGTCAGCACCGCACCGACAAGTACCCGGATTATGCAGAGACCTATGAAACTGAAGATACCGCCAATTACGTGGGCGAAGATGGCACGACGATCATCAATAATTACTATTATGATGGGTACTACCCTCGCTCGAGCCTGTACTTTTCATATTACTACCCCTCCTGGTTCAGTTATGGTATTGGGTTTTATGATCCGTTTTGGGATCCATACTGGGATCCGTGGTACGTCGGGTGGGGCTATTCGAGTTACTGGTATTCCTCATATTGGTCTTATCCGTATTATGGATACGGCACGTGGTGGCCAAGTTACTACACCGGATATTACGGAGGCGGTTACGCGCTTCGTTCCGGTATTTATAGGGCACGGACGGTTGGAGCGAGTCGTTCGTATGCATCCCGGTACCGGACATCCGTGGTTCGCAGAAGAGGTTTTACGTCAGGTGGATCCGCCGTCAGGACGCGATCGGGAACTGCGACCAGGACAAGTACTTCCGTGGGGAGAAGCACGAGATCGTCAACGACGGTAGGTCGAACGACAAGAACGTCAACAGTCCCAAGATCCTCGTCAGTGGGCTCGACATCGAGAAGCTTTCGTTCCCGGTCTACGACAACAACTGTCCCCTCGATGCAGTCATCAGGAACACGTACGCAAAGCAGAACAAACGCGTCGCGGAGATCTTCGTCATCGCGTTACGATGGCACTTCCATCCGCTCACGGAGCTCGGCGTCTCCAAATGTGAAATCTAGTCGTAGCACGCGGTCTGTTAATAAAACACGATCCTCTTCCAGTCGAACGACAACAAAAAGTCGGTCATCGTCCTCCAAACGAAGCAGTTATTCGTCGCCGCGGAAGTCGTCATCATCCCGGAGTTATTCACGGCCGAGTCGGAGCTCGAGCCGAAGCTATTCACCGGCGTCAAGGGGTTCGAGCCGGAGTTATTCGGCTCCAAGCCGAGGTTCGTCGTCACGGGGAAGCTCGTCGGGGCGTAGTTCATCTTCGTCCGGACGGAGCAGAGGCCGATAATATTCCAGCTCAGCGTGAAGAAACTTACACTCTTTGCGGGAATGATCGCCGGGATCATACTGACGGGCTGTTATACGCTGATAACGCATCCAGACGTAGAGCGACAGGGGGTGTACTCACCACCAACCATCAGTTATGAGCATAATTGCATGCGATGCCATAATCGTACCGATGTCGAAGATTTTTATGCTTCCGTTGAGTTACACCCGGTTGCTGTCGATTCAGTATCCCGGAAGGTTGTGTTTGAACCCTACTACTACTTTAATTATCCCTGGTGGTATCTATATGTACCACTGGAAAACAGAATGCAGAGAGACCTGGACGATTCATATTCCCAATGGGTGAAAACTAGGGCAAAGCGGCAACACCGTGAACTGCGTTTTATCCCGGGTTATTAAAGAACCAGATTATGTGCCATGGTTGGAAATGAACTGGTCGTTTCAATACTAACACTAGAACCCAAGGTCTGGAGAAAACCATGAAATATCGATTTTTTTTCATAGTACTGGCACTCCTGGCGCTGACAACTGTCAGTCAAGGACAACTCATCGATGATGCATTACGGCTGGCAATGCCGGCAACAACTGTGGGAGCACGATCTTTTTCCATGGGAAACGCTTTCGTGGCTGTTGCTGATGACTATTCTGCGACGTACTGGAACCCCGCCGGATTAGGGTTATTGCGTCGACCTGAGCTCGCACTCGGTTTGATGAATATATCCGCCTCGAACGATGTCGCATTTTTGAATACCAGGATGCAGTCGACAACAAGTAAGACCCGGCTGAATAATGTCGGATTTGCTCTTCCATTTCCGACGATGAGGGGAAGTCTTGTGTTCGCTGTCGGGTACAATCGAATTCAGAACTATAATGCCTCACTGGCGTTTAATGCTCTTGATGGAACGCGCTCAATTATTCCGGTTCTCAAGGACCCCAATCAGCGATTCGATCTGGCTTGGAAGCTTTGGCTTCAGGACGACAAGGGTGAAACCCCGTTTGATCTCGGCTTGCGGCAGAGTGGTGATGTTCTGGAATCCGGGGGCATGAATGCGTGGACGTTTACGGGAAGCCTTGAGGCCGCAAGAAACGTCTTTGTCGGTTTGACACTGAACCTGCTCTCCGGTTCGTACAAGTGGGAGCGCACGTGGGTTGAAGAAGACGTCAACGATGTTTATCAAGATGCAATTGTTCAGAGTAATGAGTTCGATACGCGAGATTTTCAGTATTTCCAGATGAACGAGAAGGTTAAACAGGATATTTCCGGCTGGAACGTTCGTATGGGCTTTCTCTATAAAATCCAGGATTATGCTCGTATTGGCGCCGTTATTGAGACGCCTACTTTTTACACCGTTACAGAAGATTATTACAGACAAGGAATCAGCAAGTTCGCCTATGCCAGCGCCACGTATGATTTCACCACACTATCGGACCATTCCGTTACGACTCCGTGGCGATTCAGTTTTGGGGCATCAGGGAGGCCGCTCAAATATCTCACCCTGGCATTCCAGATGGACTATTCGGACCTCTCAGAAACAGAGTTTTCGAACATAACGGATATCGGGTACGAATCTGACCTGAACAAGTCTATTCGGAATAGCTGGAAGGATGCCTTGGTTCTTGCCGGTGGCGTGGAATTAACCGTTCCGAAGACACCGCTACAGATTCGAGCGGGCTATAATTACCAGACTTCTCCGTGGAAGCGCGACGAAGGAAGGTCCGAGTACAACGTGAAAACGCTCACAGCGGGAATGGGGTACTTGTTTAGCGAGACCTTCCAGCTCAACGTCATGTGGGGGAATACCACGTACAAGACTTTTCATTATAATTATGATCCATACGCCACGGTGCCTCCCGTGCCTGAATCCGCAGTCCGGACAGATGAAGACGTATCGCAGACGTACCTCATGTTTTCTCTGGCTTATCGATTTTAAACCGAATCGGGTTGCTTCCACGAGTAAAGCCTCCTTCCGGAGGCTTTTTTATTGCCTTCTGAAAAAAGACAGCGCGATATGAGGCTACACGTTTAGATCAGTATCCAGAGAATGGCGTTAGCTAACAGGAGAAACCCGATCGTTAGCCAGTCATTCTTG
>JAJRXL010000350.1 GCA_024276335.1 Bacteroidota bacterium | reverse complement strand
TCACCAGTGCGAGGTTCGAGGTCCATGCATGGTCGAACGACACCCGGTTATTGAAACTAATCAGGGCGGCTTCGTCCGAGGATGACAGGCGATCGAGGAACTTCTTGGCCGCGTTTCGCGCGTCCCGCAGTTTGTTTGGGCCGAAGAGGGGGTCCATACTCCCGCTGCGATCGATGATCAACATCACGGAGAGGGCAGACGACACAACGGAGTCGTTGCATCCGCCGCTTATTGGCGCCTGGATGACGCCATCCTCGAAGATCGCGAAGTTCGGGAGGCCAAGGCCGGTGACACGGGCGCCTCCGTCGGTCACGCGCACCTTGAACGCGATTTTGGGAAACGCCTGGACGGAAAACGAATCGATGACAATCTCGAGCTGGGAAACAGCCGGGGTGGTTGCCGCACCGAGGAGCAAACCGAGAAGCCAAAGCCGAATATGGAAGTGTCGCATTGTTCCCTCACCTGCCTGGACGTTGATGTGAATCTCTTGGGAAAGTGCGGGTTTTTTAGGGAAAATGCAAGGTAGACGATGCGTATTGAAACCCCGCATTGCGATTTCCGGGTTTCGGATTCGGAGCATTTTTTGCCCCTGTACCGCGTCCCGGCTTTCAAAATCCTCATTCATTCTCTTCTTCCTGGTACCCGGAATTTTGACTCGCTCCAGAATCGGGGAATTCGTACCTTGAATGTTGTATGATTTTTTCAGCATTCTAACTAATTCATTTCACCGTTTCAAGGGTTTCATGATGAGACGATTGACCATGCTCTTCCTGGTCATCATGACGGGTATCGCCGTCGGCCAGGATTTCAAGCCGATCACCTTCCAGGAATACGATCTCGACAACGGGCTGCACGTTATTCTCCACGTGGACCGCAGCGCTCCCGTCGTAGCGACCTACCTCCTGTACAAGGTCGGCTCCAAGGACGAAAAACCCGACCGGACCGGTTTCGCGCACTTCTTCGAGCACTTGATGTTCGAAGGCTCGGAGAACATCGAGCGGGGAACCATCGACAAGATCATCACCGGAGCGGGAGGACGCTTGAACGCCTCGACGTCGTTCGACCAAACGGGTTACCACTTCCTGCTTCCCTCCAACCAGCTCAAGCTTGCGCTCTGGATCGAGTCCGAGCGGCTGCTGCACCTCA
Organism: Bacteroidota bacterium; assembly: GCA_024276335.1. Lineage (GTDB taxonomy): Bacteria > Bacteroidota > Ignavibacteria > SZUA-365 > JAADGX01 > JAADGX01. The sequence continues at coordinate 13,322 of JAJRXL010000350.1, read as the reverse complement.
AGATCGATTCCCTGGGAGTGGAGACCCAGCGCAAAGTCGTCAAGGAAGAACTCAACCAGCGCATCAAGAACCAGCCGTACGGGACACTGGGCGAGAACCTGTTTAAGCTGACCTTCAAGGGCACGCAGTACGAGTGGATGCCCGCCGGTTCCGCACAGTACATCGACGAGGCCACAATCGACGAGTTCCGCGCCTTCCACGACAAGTACTACATCCCCAATAACGCCTGCCTGGTGGTGGCCGGCGATATCGACGTGGACGAGGCCCGGAAATGGATCGGGGAGTACTTCGGCGACATCCCCGCCGGACCCGAACCCGACCGCCCCGTCGTCGTTATTCCCGAACAGAAGAAAGAGCGACGGTTGACGGTGGAAGAGGAAAAGACTCCTTTGCCTGCCCTCGTCGTTTCCTATGCAACGGTGGACCAGCATCACCCCGATTCCTATGCCCTGAATCTCCTGGGGAAGATCTTTTCCACCGGGCAGAGCTCGCGGCTCTACCGGCGGCTGGTGGACAAGGAGCAGATGGCGCTCCAGGCGGCGAGCTTCCCCATGGCGCTGGATAAAGCGGGAATGTTCGCCTTTTTCGTCATCGGCAACCAGGGCGTCAGCCTGGACTCGATCGAGAACGTGGTGAACGAGGAGATCGAGAAACTGCAGGACGACGGCGTCACCGAGGAGGAATTCCAGAAAGTGCGTAACCAGACGGAATCCCAGTTCATCTCCGGGTTCAGCAGCGTCTTGGGAAAGGCGCAGAAGCTCGCTACCTACGCCGTGTTCTTCAACGATGCGTCACTGGCCAACACGGAGATCGAAAAGTACATGCAGGTCACCCGCGACGACATCAGGCGCGTCGCCCGGAAGTACCTGAAACCCGAACGGCGGAACGTCATTCGCTACGTGGTTCCGGCAAAGTAAATTCTCGTGATTGACAGGAATACAACCATGAAGACATTGTATATCGTACTCATTTCGCTATTGTTGGCGCCCGTGTTCGTCCAGGGCCAGGTGGATCGCACCAGGCAACCGGAGCCGGGCCCACCGCCCAAGGCCGCGTTCCCGGATTTTTACGAGACTAAGCTGGATAACGGGCTAAAGGTGTTCGTGGTGGAAAACCACGAGGAACCCCTGGTCACGTTCCGCATCCTGTTCAAAACGGGTGCGGAATACGACGGCGAGCAGTCCGGTCTCGCGGACATCATGTGCACCCTGCTCACCAAGGGAACCCGCAACCGCTCGGCCCTGGAGTTCGCCAAGGAAGCGGATTTCATCGGCGCGAACATCGGCGCCGGCGCCTCGGACGACAAGATGTTCCTGACTGGCAGCGGCCTCAAGAAACACATGGACAAGATCCTCGACCTCATGACCGACGCTCTTTACAATCCCGTTTTCCCGGAGGACGAGCTTGAGAAAACCCGCAAGCGGGAGCTCTCCGGCCTTGCCATGCAGAAGAAAAACCCCTCCGCCCTGGCCGGGAAACTCAAGGGCATGGTGGTGTACAACCGCCATCCGTACGCCTTGAATCCCACCGAGACCAGCCTGAAATCCATTACCCGCGACGACATCCTCTCGCGGTACCGGGCGCACTTCGTGCCCGGAAACGCATCCCTGGCCGTGGTCGGCGACGTGACACCCGAGGAAATCATGCCCGTGATCAAGCGTTACTTCGGAACGTGGAAGGGCGGCACGCCTCCGGCTGGCACGTTTCCGGAGCCGGAGCCGTTGAAAGGGAAGACGGTGCATCTCGTGGATCGCGGCCCTTCCGCCGTCCAGTCCACCATCATGGTTACCGGCATGGGAATGAAGCGTAATAACCCGGATTACCAGGCTTTCACGCTCATGAATTCCATCCTCGGAGGCGGCTTCAGCGGGCGGCTGTTCCAGAACCTGCGCGAGAAGCACGGGTTCACGTACGGCGCCTACAGTTACATGGACGCCCGGAAGATGGCGGGTTCCTGGTCGGCATCGGCCGACGTGCGCCGCGCGGCTACCGATTCCGCCGTAACGCAGTTCCTCTACGAAATAGAACGCATGAAAAACGAGCCGGTCAGCGAGGAGGAGCTCAACATGCACAAGCAATATATCAGCGGGCAGTTCCTGCTCAGCATGGAAAGCGCCAATACAACTGCCTCGCGTGTTCAACAGATCGACCTCTACGGCCTTCCCAAGGATTACTACAAGACGTTCGTGCAGAAAATCAATGCCATGAGCGCCGAACAATTGCGGGAAACGGCCCGCAAATGGCTCCCCGATAAGAACATCGCGTTCGTGGTCGTAGGCGACGCCGCGAAGATCAAGGACAAGCTGGAGGCCTTCGGACCGGTTACCGTGTATGACACCGATCTTCGCCCCGTAAAGGAAACTGCGCCGTCCGACCTTACCGCGGGGCAACTGGTGGAAAAGATGATCGAAGCCACCGGCGGCCGGAAAGCGATGGAGGCCATCACCGACCGCACCATGACGGGCGACGTTACCATCGACATGGGTGGACGAACCTTCAAGGGTTCCATGCTGGAGATCTCCAAGGCGCCAAACAAGCAATACCGCATGCTGGATCTCGGCGTGATGAAACAGGAAACCTACGTGGACGGCGAACGCGCGGTCCAGATCATGGGCGGCAACGTCCAGGAGCTCCAGGGCAAGCAGCGGGATGACTTGTTGCTGGAAGCCCAGTTCAACGAGATTCTCCGCCTGGACGAGTTGAAGATCAAGCCCGAGGCCAGGGGGCGCAAGGAGTTCAAGGGAACGGATTGCTACGTGCTGACGCTGAACAAGCCCAACGGCTCCACTTTCACGTATTACCTGGACGCGAATACCTTCCTGCCCATCGGGGCGGAGTCGGTCATGGAAACCCAGCGCGGGCCGATCACGCAGGAGATGGAAATGTCCGACTACCGCAAGGTGGACGGCGTCATGATGCCGCACAAGATCACCCTCAGCGGCGTGGGCCCGCAAATCAAGTTCGTTATCACTTCTATTGAGCACAACACGGGAGTGAAGGACGACGTGTTCGTCAAGGAAGTGAAAGCGAAAAAGTAGAAACCACGGAAGAACGAAGTAACAGGGGCGTTGCGGTCGAGCGGCGCCCCTTTTTCATTTCATGACGAAGACGGGATACGTCCAGGTCCGAGCGCCTGACCGGACGACGATGTAATACACACCCGGCGGAACGTCGCGCGCGTTCCAGCGGAGCACGTGCGATCCGGCGGACAGGAGATCATGGAACACGCGTCGTATCAATCGTCCCGCAGCGCCGACCGCTTCGATCGTCACCATGCCGGACCGTGGGAGCTGCATGTGAATCGCGGCGTCCCGGTTTACCGAGACAGGGTTGGGATAGGGAGGAGCCACGAGTACGCGCGGGGATTCGTGCGCGTCCACCGTGATAACCGGCGAGTAGCTGGACGAGCCATCGAAATCGACTTGACGCAGGAGGTAGCGAACCATTCCGGAGGCGCGATCACGGAAAGTGTATCTGCTGGTCCCCGAGGTCGTTCCATGGCCGGGAACGAAGCCGATGTCCCGGAACGTACCGTTCCCCTCCGCCCTCTCGACGCCGAAGCCGTAGTTGTTCATCTCGGAGGCAGTAACCCATTCCAGGAGCACAGCCGGACCTGCGCGTCGGGCGGAAAAGGCACGCAGCTCCACGGGGACCGTCCACGAGAAGCGGCCGGTGTTCCTGCTGCGGGTTTCCGTGGCAGGCGAGTTCCGGGCGATGACCCGCCAATAGTAGTCGCCGTCGGGAATCTGCGGCGTAATGGTGGCCGCCGTGTCGAAGGTCTCCGCCTTGAAATCTATCTGTGAAAAGACCGTGTTCCTGCTGATTTGAATGATGTACTTCACCGTGTCCGAGGGATTAAGCGTGAGGGCGCGATGCCACAGGAGATCGATAGAAACGGTCACGGTTCCACGGAGCGGGCTGATGAGCCGGAAATCGAAAGGCGGCACGTACTTGGTCTCGCTGGAGAGCGACACCTTCGGTTCGGATTTTGCCTTGGCGCCGTACACGTACGTCCAGTAAGCGGGATCGCGCTTGAGGAACAAGTTGAACACGGCAGTGATGTATTTTCGCGACAGGCGCTGCTGCTCGGTACGGGTCATGGTTCCGTTCGGATCCGTCCAGTCCCATCCCGCGTAGTCCATGAACCGCGTATGGTTGGCACCGAGGAACAGGGGAAGGCTCTTGAACGCGTGGGCGGCGTTGTACATCGGTTGCTGGTTGGTGGAAGGCGGTGTAATACCGTCCTTGGAAGCCGCCACGAGGCATACCGCGCCCTGGATACCGGTCATCGCGGCGATAGCGGAAGGGTTGGTTTCCGCCGCGGCCATGGGCGCCACGGCCAGGATGCGGGAATCGTAGGACGCCGCCAGGAGGCCGGCCCCGCCCCCCATCGAATGACCGGTCAATCCCGGGTGAGCCGTGTCCACGGACGCGTAGAGGAAACTGCCCGTCGTGCCGTGTTGATCGCGCAGGTACTGCAGGCAGTAGAGCAGGTCGTAAGCCATCTCCTTGTTCTGGTAGTCCGGAAACTGCGGCGCGATGACGATGTAGCCCCAGGACGCGAAGTGCCGATAGAACGAAGTGTAGTACGATTTCTGCATGCCGAAACCGTGCCCAAAGGCGATCATCGGGTACGGCCTTCCGCTGTAATCGACGGGCTTGTCCTTGCCCGCGGAAACAGCCGGATAGTATAGAACACAGGCCAGGGTACGGGTGCCCCGCGTGAGAGTGACGTTCCTGAACCCGGCGTTGTAAGGACCGGGGTTGTCCGGGGAAGCGGCGGTGTAACGTACCGGTGTTTGTTGCTGAGCGGGACAGTAACGAAACGACCCCGTCGCAAGGAGGAGTGCTCCGAGCATATACCACCGCAGGAAGTGGAGAGAATATTGTTTACTCATGGTATGGCCCTCCCCGTGGCGCGAAACTGTACGGCCGGTTTTTCGCCCGGTAATCGTTCCGGTCAGGAGCGGTCTGCTTCCCGCACCATCTTTTCGTAGAGGTCGATCTCCTGCCGGTTCCCGACGATGAAGGGCACACGCTGGTGCAGGTGGGTAGGCTTGATGTCGAGAATCCGTTCCCGTCCCGTCGTGGCGCCGCCGCCCGCCTGTTCGGCCAGCATGGCCAGGGGTGCGCATTCGTACAGGAGGCGGAGCTTCCCCTCGCCGGTCTTGGCATCGGCCGGGTACATGAACACGCCGCCGTACAGCATGTTGCGGTGGAAATCGGCGACCAGGGAACCGATGTAGCGGGAGGTCGTTTTCCTGTACCGCTCGTCGTCGCCGTAACGAATGTAGTCCGCGAACTCCCGGGTCGGCTCGTCCCATTTCTGGTAGTTGGAATCATTGGCGGAAAAACACTTGCACCGGTCGGGAATCCGGATGTTCTCGTGGGACAGGATGTACTCCCCGATCATGGGATCGAGCGTAAAGCCGTGGACGCCGTTCCCGGTCGTATAGACGAACATGGTGCTGGAACCGTAGATGACGTAACCCGCGGCAACCTGCTTGCTCCCTTCCTGGAGAAAATCCTCCAGCGTGCACCGCCCCCCGTTTGTGACGCGCCGCCGAATGGAAAAGATGGTGCCCACGGACACGTTGGCGTCGATATTCGATGAACCGTCCAACGGATCGAACAGGATGATGTACTCGCTGTTTTCCGGCTGCCGGCGCTCGACCTGGATGATGTCTTCCTCTTCCTCCGAGGCCAAACCGAACACGTGCCCCATCCACATGAAGGTCGACTTCATGATCTCGTTGGCGATGACATCGAGTTTCATTTGCTGTTCGCCCTGGACGTTCACTTTCCCGTATCGCCCCAGTACGCCGATTAACCCCGCCTGCTGCGCCTTGGAAAGGATGACCTTGGAAGCCAGGCCCACGCGGCGGAGCAGGTTGGAGAAGACCCCACGGCTCTGGGGGTGGAGGCTTTGTTCCTTGGCGATGTAGCTTTCCAGGGTCTCAAAATCTTTCCACGCGGAGTTGGGCATGATGGCGCTCCTTGAAATGTTGCTGCGTTGTTGTTATTCAAGTGACGGGTGATAACGAAAAATCCTTTCATCACTGCCGGCGGAAAGAACTTGTCGTATCCAAAAGTACGCAGAACGACAGTTGCTTTCAAGCCTGGATGCCTTTGGCATGGAACACACCGGCGTCGGAACCATCGGCGACACGGCAGTCATGAAATGCATATTTTTCCACTTGGCTGCACCTCGTGTACGATGATTTCATCCCTGATGGTGTTATCTTTAGTCGGTTGAACGTACTTGCCGTGAACATGGAATTCACACGACAAAAATACGGCCCCGAGCTTTGTGTCAAAGCCATCGAGAGGAACCTCGTCGAAGGCTGTAAGACATGGGCATCCATGCCCGGCATCAACTTGCGGTACGACACCGGGGTCATATGGCTCCAGTCCTACGGGGTCATCTGGCTGCCGTACCACATCCCGTTCACTCTCTTCAACATCGTGCTCCAGACGCGCCTGTCCGCCGAACAGGCCCCGGAGTGCATCGCACGGCTCATCGCGGAACAACGGAAAAGGGATCTCCCCCTGGCGTGGTATGTCCTGCCCTCTTCTTCTCCCGACGACCTGGACAGGTATCTCGAGGAAGCGGGTCTGGTGTTTTCCGGGAGCACCGCGGGCATGGCCCTGCACCTCGATGAGTTCGGCGAAGGCTTTACACTTCCCGAGGATCTCGAGATCCGGGAAGTCACCGTTCGCAACGACATGTGGAAATGGGTGAGAATTGTCGTAAAAGCGTTCGAGTTCCCCAACACGATTATTCCCGCCTGGTTTGAGGTCCAGAACGAGGTGGGCGTGGGGGAAAACAAGCGATGGCGCCACTACCTCGGCCTCAGGCGGGGTGAACCCGTCGCCACGTCATCCATGTTCCTCGGTGCGGGAACGATCGATATTGCTAATGTCGCCACCGTCCCCACCGAGCGAAACCAGGGTATCGGCACCCTTATGACGAGGCATATCCTGGAAAATGCGCGCCGGATGGGGGTTCCCCTGGCCACGCTCTGCGCGACCGGCATGGCCGAAGGGATTTACCGCAATCTCGGTTTCAAGGAGTACTGCCGCATCAACCTGTTTACCCTTTCCCCGGATTAGCGGCGGTTCCCTGCATGTCCGTCACGGCGTGCGCGTCGTTACTCTCCTTTCCACTCCGGCAGGCGTCCCGGGGTCCACGGCGCTCCCACTGCTTCCAACCGGTTCTCAAGCTTCTTCACATCAACTTCGACGAGGTTTCGAAGCTCTCGCAACAGGGGCGCGAACTGCTTCGCCACTATTCGGTATTGCTCGCGGTACAGGGGTGACGGCGACGATGTGGAGGTCCACTGCCCGTACACCAGTCTCTGCAGCCTGCCGGCAACCGACGGCGGCGGGTTCTCGTTGTACTTCCTGTACGTGGCGTCGCCGTTCAACCCGCGGAGGATACGGGCGGTGCGCTCCTTCAGCCCGCGGTACGCCGCCAGCATGTCTTCCGTCGTTCCCGGCGCAAGTTCCAGCGCCTTGCCGATGATTTCCAGGCGGGATTTCAGCTCCTGCGCGGCGCGCTGTGTTCCCGTCACCGCCCGTTGCAACGAGGCGATCTTCTTCTGAAAAGCGACCAGCTCCCCGCGGTCTTTCGCGGGAAGGGTGGTGTTCGCCAGGACTACCGCGTTGAACGGCTGGGGCGTCGTGAGTTGGGCGGGAACGCCGTCCACGACCGTGGACATCGTCACGGCATAGGTTCCCGGCATGGCCAGCATGGCCGAGGCCTTATTTACCTTCTCCTCTTTGCCCACGGGCGTCAGTTTCGGGTAACGGAGGTCCCAGGTGACGCGGTGGATGCCCTTCGTGGCCGGGGCCCGGAGCTTGCGTACAACGTTGCCATCGGCGTCGGTTACGGTGAAAAGCAGGTAGGGCGGTTCTTCCTCGTTTTCCTCCCGCAGTTGTTCGATAGTCGGATAGGGCGGCGTCCGGCCTTGCTTCCGGGTTTCCTTCTCCGCTTCCTTGCGCAGTTGTTTCTTAGTCTTGATGGTTTCCTTCAGGTAGTACGTGAACGTCGCGCCGAAGGGGGGATTGGGCGCGGTGAAAAAAGAGGTGCCCTGCCAGCCCTTGCGGCGCGAGCCCGTCTGGATGTACATGAGTGCATCCTTGACGGGAAAGATGAAACCGTCCCGGGCCAGGACGCCGCTGTTGACGCTTCTCAGGGGTGTGTAGTCGTCGAGAATGTAAAACCCCCTGCCGAAGGTGGCAAGGACGAGATCGTTCTCCCTCTTTTGGATGGCGATGTCACGCACGGCGATGGTGGGCAGGCCACCCTTTAGCTGGATCCATTTCTTGCCGCCGTCGAGTGTGAAGAAGACGCCGAATTCCGTTCCCGCGAACAAGAGATCCGGGTTAACGTGGTCTTCTTTCAGTACGTACACGGAGCCGCTGTCCGGGAGATTGCCGGCGATGGAAACCCAGCTCTTGCCCCTGTCCGCGCTCTTGAGAACGTACGGCTTGAAATCCGCGTTCTTGTGGTTATCGAACGTGGCGTACACCGCGGCCTCGTCGTGCGCGGAGGCGGTAACACAACTCACGTAGGTCATGTCCGGCACGCCGGGGAAGGAGGCGATTTTCCGCCACGTCGTTCCGCCGTCTTCCGTCACTTGGATGAGACCGTCGTCGGTGCCGGCGTACAACAGGTTCTCCCGAACGGGTGATTCGCTCAGAGCCACGATGTTCCCGAACAGCGACGTCGAAGCGTTTTTCGAGACAGCGTCAACACCCCATACTTTCCCCATCACTGGCAAAGCGTTGCGATCGAGGCGGCGCGTGAGGTCGGGACTGATCTCGCGCCAGGAATCGCCGCGATCGTCGCTACGGAAGACCTTGTTGGCGGCGAAATACAGTCGCGTGTGCGCGTGCGGACTGATGATCAGGGGCGAATTCCAGTTCCACCTGTACGGCTCCTCGTTCTCGCCTGGCAGCGGCTTGATGCTCTTACGCTCGCCGCTCTTCTTGTCGAACCGGACGAGTCCGCCGTACTGAGACTGCGCGTAGATGATGTTCGGATTCTCGGGATCGACCTGCGTTTCGAACCCGTCCCCCGTGTTGGTGAAGAACCAGTCTTCGTTCATGATCCCGTCGGTCTTGGTAGTACGGGAAGGACCGCCCATGCTGTAGTTGTCTTGCGTGCCGCCGTACACGTTGTAGAACGGCAGGGCGTTGTCCAGCGCAACGCGGTAGAACTGCGTGATGGGCAGGTTGGCCTTGAAGTTCCAGGTGGCGCCGCGGTCGAAGGTCTCGTACACGCCTCCGTCCCCGGCGATAAGCAGGTGGCCGGTGTCGTCGGGATCGATCCACATGGCGTGGTCGTCCACGTGGCGGTTCTTGTTGCCGAGGTTGTGAAACGTCTTGCCGCCGTCTTCCGTCACCTTGGTGTACGTGTCCAGTGAGTACACACGGTCAACGTCGTACGGGTCGCAGACGAGCTCCATGTAGTACTGCGGACTACGGGCGATATATCTGCTGCGTCGCTGCCAGGATGCCCCGCGGTCGGTGGAGCGGAAGAACCCGCCCTTTCCCTCCGCCGCCTCGACGACGGCGTACACGACATCGGGCTCGGCCGGGGAAACGGCGAGACCGATGCGACCCAGGTCCACCGACGGCAGGCCCGAGGTCAGTTTGTTCCAGGTTATACCCCCATCCGTGGTCTTATATATCGCCGACTCGGGTCCTCCGTTGATCAGCGTCCACACGTGGCGACGGCGCTGGTACGAAGCAGCGTAGAGGACGTCGGGATCCCGCGGATCCATCACGACGTCGGTCACGCCGGTGTTCTCGCTGATGCTCAGCACGGCCTTCCAGGTCGCGCCGCCGTCCGTGGTCTTGTACAATCCCCGGTCTCCCCCGGGGCCCCAGAGCGGGCCCTGAGCGGCCACGTACACGACGTTCGAGTTGCGGGGATCGATGAGGATTTTCGCGATGTGCTCGGACCGGGCCAGCCCCATCTTTTTCCATTTCCTGCCCCCGTCCACGGATTTGTACACGCCGTCGCCATAGGAAACGCTGCGCTGGCTGTTGTTCTCGCCGCTGCCGACCCAGACTACGTGGGGATTGTTGGGGTCGATGGCCACACACCCGATGGAATACGAAGACTGCTTGTCGAACACCGGCGTCCAGGTCGTGCCCGCGTTGGTGGTTTTCCAAACGCCGCCCGAGGCCGCAGCCACGTAGTACGTCGAAGGATCGTCGGGGCGCACCGCGATATCCGCCACGCGGCCCGAGGTCAGGGCCGGGCCGATGCTCCGGAATTTCAACCCGGAAAACGTGCCCGACGAAAAGGGATCGCTTTTCCCAGGTTCATCCGGGGTCCCGGACCGGAAGGATACGGGCGCAAAAGCCGTGAAGAAAAAGAGAAACGCCGCCAGGACCGGCGCAGTGAAGAACGGGGATTTCATGGTGACCTCACTTGGTTGAACGAAGCGTGCTGTTCCTATGGCTTGCGAAAAGACGCGGCGGAACGACTGACGGTAAACATTTTCGCGGATATGCCGTCCCGGGTTTTTGCCGCGAGCATGTACGTGCCGGGTTCGAGGCCCGAGACCGGGAGAGACAACGTCCTGGTTCCCGGGGCCAAGTCCATGTTAAAGGACCGGAGCTTTCTCCCCAGGATGTCGAACATCTCGAGTGTCAACGGGGTTGCTGTCGGCACCTGGACGCGGACGTTCAGACCGCCCGGACCCACGGGGTTAGGAAACAACGCGACATCGAACATGGTCGGGGGTTTCACGGGCTTCGATTCCGTCGTGGGGCCGAAGAAGCGTTCGATCCCAAACCACGGGGTCCGCATCGTCCTCTGGTCGATATCGATCCTGAAAGCGCCCTCGGCGTCGGGATAGAACGGAAAATAGCCGTCGGCCCGCCCCAGGGAATCCAGAGGGTAGAGGTGGAGCGAATCCCCGCCGCTGATCGTCAGCGCCAGGCGCAGGGGATGCAGCAGCGTGGGAGCGGTACCCCAGTTCGTGTGCACGGTGATATCGCCGTCCCAGATCATGCCGGTGTTTTCCGCCCTCTTGACGAGAGCCAGGAAGGAGCGCCTGGACGTGGCAAGGTCGCGGTCGTCCGTGGCGGTCCAGAGCACGGTTCCGAAATCTCCTTCACCGCTGACGGCGAGACCGCCGCCGGGCGTGGCGATGTCCGACAGGTAACCGGTGATGCCCTTGACTTTCGACGCATCGATGATGAAACGGGATTCGTTGCGCGCGGCGTGCCATACCAGCTCCCGCGTATCACTGATTGCGGTTCCGGTAGAAGGCGGAACGCCGTACGAACCCGGGTCCGGGGTTTCGCCGGCCCGGAACGACCCGACGCGCAAGCCGAACCGGAGCGGCGCGTCGGCGGACAGACCGGAGAAAAAAATCGCGCCTTGCGGCAGGGACGCCTCGGCCAGCATGTCCCCGCGTGCAAATTCCAGGTCGATGGTGCGAAGCGCGGGACGGATCCAGCCCTCCCGGTACATCGTGGACATCTGGGGCAACAGCGCAAGCACGGTGGGATTGCCGTCGATATCGAAATACCGGTTGATGTGCTCGTGGTCCCAGTTATCATGGCCGTGGTGATAGGAGTAGATGTAGATCGCGCTCCAGTCCTGGTAGGCCGCGTAGGCGCCGAACAGGAGCGGCATTTCGCACTGGTACCAGCTGGGAGCCGGGTGGTTGTACTCGGAAACGACGTAGGGCTTGCCCTTTACCGCGTAGGAAGAAAGCCGGGGCATGGTTCCGAAGCCTGTGTCCGCAGTCATGGGCGTGTTGGGAATGTACCAGTCCCACGCGTCCCAGGGGCGATTGGGAAAGCGCGGGTGCTGCCAGTACGCGTGGTTGTCGATGTAATCCATGCCGGATTGCGTGAACAGGTCGCCCAGTCCACGGAGCGAATTGGTGCCCGCCACGGGGCACTTGACACCGACCGAGTCTTTGAGGAACCGGTACATGTCGTCGAAGAAATCCTTCTGGAGCTCAACGAAAAACGCCTCGGTTTCGCGCAGCCGTTTCAATGTCACCTTGCTTGCCTCGTTGCCGCCCACGCGCCGCACGGTGCCTTTTTCCAGCGATTCGTCCGGGAGCAGACCGTGATGGTCCAGGACGGTGAACGAGACGGCGTCCAGCCAAACGGTACCGGTGTCCGCGCCAAGGTTGAAAGCCAGTCGCGCGTGGCTGGTATCGGTTGCCAGCGACCGGAACGAAAACTGGAACGTCTTCCAATCCGTTTCCAGGCTTGCGGAAACACCGAGACCATAAAATTCCCAGTTCGCCTCGTTGTTCATGACCCGTACGGGGATGGAACGCGGCGACGAGGCGCGGGCGGAAAACGTGACCGTGTACAGCGAGTCCCGCAGTATCCTGGCCGTCCCCACCTGCTTGACCTGGATGTGCCAACTGACGCCGGTGACCGTATCGACATCGATGCGCGCGCAATAGGCGCCGTCTATTCCTCCCGGTTCCCGCGTGGCGCGCGCCCTGGCGCCCCGGTGCTGCTCGATTTCCCATTTCCCGGTGAATTCCGATTCGAAACTACCGTTGATCAGCATGTTCGTGGCGGGGCTGGTTGAACGCTCGCTCCATGCGTCGTTCAGCGCCGCCGTGCCCGTGTACCGCGCACGCAGCCATTGCGTCCACAGGGAATCCAGGTACCGCGAGTGGTACCACGATATGGAATTTTTATCGCCATCCGTGTAATTCAGGTAGCCGTAACTCCAGTAGCGCACGAGCGAATTCTCGTTGGTTATTTCGACGAACGCCACGCGGGGATCGTCCGCGATGCGAAGGCCCGTGTACGGGTTGACGTAACCCAGGAGATTGGCCGCGTATTCCTTCATGAGCCTGCGAATGACCGGGTCGAAGATGCTCACGCCTTTTCCGTACTTGGGCAGCGAATCGGCGTTGACTACGCCGTCGGCAGCCTGGAACCGCCGGCTGACGTGCAGGTTGATGTTGCTGTATATCCCGTGTTCACCAAGCCGGTAGGTCGTGTAAGCCAGCCGCCTGACCTGCGCGAGGTTCAGTTTCCGTGTTCCCGCTCCATAGAACGGAAGATCGAGCAGTGTTTCCCGTTCGTCCCGCGTGTTGTAGTTGTCCATGTGGTGCATGCGCACCACGTTCACACCGAACTTGGCCAGTCGCGGCGCTACCTGGTTGATGATGGCCGAGTCCGCCATCGACGCACCGAAACTGAAATTGACTCCCACGAAACGGGCTGGTGTCCCATCGCTGAAAGTAAAATGGTTTCCCGCCTTCAGGAACCCGTGCCGGCCTGCGGGTTCCGGCGTCATGCGTGGGAAAAAACGC
>JAJRXL010000349.1 GCA_024276335.1 Bacteroidota bacterium | reverse complement strand
GTGGAACACGGAGAGCAGGACGAACAGCAGGATGAGACTGACGAGGGGAAGATCGGCGCGATGAAATATTTCCGCGTAGTACTGGCGGTCGAGAATATCCGGATTGTGCCTGAGCGCGCGCAGCAGGTAATCGCGGAAGAAAAGAAGGAACGCGATGTAAAACAGGGACGTCCCCGCGGCCGCCGCGAGGAATAATCCCCGGAGGCCGTGGACAAAGTATCGGAAGGTTGGTTTCCCCGGAAAGGTGCTGCTCATGGATTGTTGAAAATATGCGTGAAAAGCCAGGTTTGAGCACAGCGGCGATTTCACTACATTTCATTCACGAAAAGCGATTTGCCGCCGCGAAGAACGTAATAATATGGAAAAATACCCATGTCACCACAAGAATTTCTCGAATCAGTAAGAGACCGGGCGAAGGAATACCGGAAGACGATCGTCTATCCGGACGCTACCGATGAAAGAGCAATCCGCGCAGCCCGCCGGGTTGTCGATGAAGACATTGCCGCTGTCGTACTGGTGGGGGAGCGACAGCTGATCGCGGAAACCGCCGTTGCCTGCGGCACTTCCCTGGATGGGATCGGAATCGTCGATCCGTCCCGGTCGGGCAAGCTGGATGATTTCAGCGCGACATTCTTCGAGTTGCGCAAGCACAAGGGTATCTCGGAAGCCGAGGCCCGGGACGTCATGACAGATCCCTTGTTTTTCGGCGCCATGATGGTTCGTAAAGGACTTGCTGACGGGAGCGTGGCTGGGTCGCTGTCGACCACGGGCGATGTCATCCGGGCCGGCATCCTGTGCATCGGCCTGGAAGAAGGCATCAACACCGTGTCGAGCTTTTTCCTCATGGTGTTCCCGGAGAAAGTGTACGCCTTTGCCGACTGTGCCGTCCTTCCGGATCCCGACGAAGATCAGCTCGCGGACATCGCCGTTACCACGGCCAGGAACTACCGCAAGCTCCTGCGGGAAGAACCCCGCGTGGCCATGCTGTCTTTTTCCACGCGGGGAAGCGCCGAGCACCCGATGGTGGACGCCGTGCGCGAAGCGGTGCGCAGGACCCGGAGCAAGAATCCCGGTTTGCCTGTCGACGGGGAACTCCAGGTCGATGCCGCCATCGTCCCGTCCGTCGCGGAGCGAAAGGCGCCGGACAGTGAAGTCGCGGGAAGGGCAAACGTACTCATCTTTCCCGACCTGAACGCGGGGAACATCGCCTACAAGGTCGCGCAACGTATGGGCGGAGCCGAGGCCATAGGACCGTTGGTGCAGGGGTTGCAAAAGCCGGCGTTCGATTTGTCCCGTGGATGCAGCGTGGAGGACATCGTCAACGTGACGGCGTTCAACGTGATCATGGGCGTCGAGTGAATTATCTCTGAACGCGTTTTGTCGGGGGAGGTGAAACAGCGATACCGGGGACACGGGAATCATACCGGTGACACGAATGTTGATTGATATTGACTGAATGCTTCCTGCGATCCGGCAAATCAGGAATACTCAAACAAAGGAATGATCATCCATGATAAAACCGATATTTTTCGTATTGTTCACCGCCGTGCTGGGATTCGCGGGTTGCTCCTCCGACGATTCCACGACCGGGCCAGCCCAGACGACCGAACGGTCTTTC
>JAJRXL010000348.1 GCA_024276335.1 Bacteroidota bacterium | reverse complement strand
CCGGAGAATACCATATAGGGTACCCTCCGCCTACCCATACGACAAGAATGGATTTCGAATCATCGAGAACCAGGACGTCACCCAAATACAATTTACCGATCATGCCGCGGTTTTTCCACGTATCTCCACCGTCAAAACTCACCAGCATGTCTCCGCCGCCTCCGAGCACGATCACCGTGTCCTCGCTCACGAACCGGATCTTGTGCAGGTACGTGGATGTGACGCCCGGTATTACTTCCCACGAATCGCCGAAGTCCGTGGATTTCAAAACCATGTTGTAGGCGATCATCCATACTTCGGAAGGATTCCGGAACGCCAGGTACCGGAGGTCGGTGTGTGGAATTTTCATGATCCGCTCCCACGTCTTTCCGCCGTCGTCCGTGCGCAGCAAGTGTCCCCACCCGCAGGCCATGCCTCTTTCCGGGCTTACGAAATCCACCGACCTCAGCCACTTGAGAAAATACCCGTATGATCTCGTGGAATGGTACTGGATGTCCCACGTCGTTCCCAGGTCGGCGCTGAAGTAAATCCGCGCCCGCGTATCGACCGCCCAGAGATGCGTCCTGTCCACGTAGGCCATCGAAATCAGGGAGGCGTCGGAAATGTGCCGGTAGCGCCAGGAGTCTCCGCCGTCCGTGCTGACCTGGAAAATTCCTCCCGCGACGGCAATGATGGTGTCGAGGCCGACGCTGCGAATGACGTTGACGCTCTCCCCGTGGGGAATCGGGTTCTGCCACTCGAAGGGCTGCGCGTGCGTGACAGTTACAAGGAAAGTGAGAAAAAGGAACAAGCGTTTCATGGATATAGACAGGCACGATTCATTGGAAAAACACGTGGGAGCATCTCCTTGAGAGCGATTCATATAATGACAAAGAGAATATAGAAAGATTCTTTGAATTAACGAATTGACAAATCGGCTAATTGACCAGCATGGATTCGTGTCGCATCGGGAATCATAGCGCACGGATTTTCCAGATGGGCAAGTAAGGAAAACAGGCCGAGGTTAGAGGGAAGAGGTTATGGGGATTTGCGAATTGCCGAAGGGGAAAGTAAAAAGTGGCCTACGTTCGAACTACGGCAGCGGTACATTCGGAATACCCTTCAATCCGTTTTTCCACGTTACAGCCCTTGTCCCATGATCCGTACGGTGTAGCCGTCGGGGTCCTCGATGATGTACACGGGTGCGCCGGCGAATTCGAGACGCATCTTGCCGGACCGCTCCAGGTCCGCGCCGACTTCCGAGATCCACTGTTCGAGGTGCGCGAGGCGCAGCGTGATGATCATTCCCTTGCCGCGCTTCGTCTTTGTTTCGGTGATGTCGCACATGCGGGACGCCGGCGGGTAACACACGATGCGCGACCGGTCTCGCTGTATGACCAGGTTCGATGATGTTTCCTCGATGGCTTTAAAACCCAGGACTTCCGTGTAGAACCGTCGCGACGCGTCGATGTCGCTGACGCAGATTTCGGTTGTGTACAGTACCGACGGTATGGACGCGGCGTCCCTGCCATCGAAATCATCGGAATCGATTTCCGTCGGCATTGACGGTTCCGGTTCGGATGACGCAACGGGGTGCGAACGCTCCGGCGGGTGCGGAAGCACGGTCCCTGACGGAGTGAGGAGAACGGTTTTTTCGGTCGAGATGCCCTTGCGGGCCAGCCGGGCCTTGAAATGCACCTCCGCCGTCCCCTCGAGCGTGAAGGTCAATATGTCGGTAGGAATGGTGAAGGCGTATCGAACGACGCGATATGAACGCGGGGAGGTAATGGGTGAAAGACCCGCGTGTATGAAAGCGCCGGGCTTGACGCGGACCGTCTTGCCCCGCGGCATCGAGACTTTCTTGGACCTGTCGAACTCCCGGATGCCGAACCTGACCAGGCGCGGATTTATGTCCACGGGATTTCCGAACTTGTCCAGTCCGCGGATGTACGCGATGTGAAGAAAGGGTTTGACCGTATCGCCGGAAACGGAGACGATGACGGAATCCGCCAGGAGGATTTCCAGGCCCGCGACGGAGGAAGGAAAACCCACGACGGTAATGCTGTCCAGGGCCGTGGTCTTGCTGCTTGCCGGAGACGGATCGCCGGGAGGCATTCCGTCCAGGTTCCACGAGGCCCGACCTCTTAGCACGTACGTGCCGGCGTTCCACGTCGTATCGACAGGTTTGAACAACCAGCGCCGTGCCTTGGAATCCTTGCGCGAACGCGAGCGTTTGTGTTGCTCCAGTTGTTTGAAAGATCCCAGGCGCATGGGACTGAAAGGACTGACTTCGAGCTGGAACGGCGTGTCGGGCGGGCAGGGGTTTCCATAGCCGTCGGAAACACGGACTTCCAGGATAATGCCTTCCTTGGTTGAAAATTCGTTCACGAGCCGGCCTTTTCGCAGGTCCTGACCCGCGATTTGTATGCGCCTGGGGATGCCGGATCGCACGACGATGTAGCCTTCCCTGGTGGCGCCCGGCTCGTCGAGCGCAGTGAAAGAAGGACCGGGATGCCCCGTGTCGTCGCGGCGCGAAGTGCGGGGACCGTTGTCCGGGCTGCTTTCCCGCTGGCGAATCGTCCACCCGAGTTTTTCCGTGGCAGCGGTGCGGACTGCGCCCCCGGTAGTATCGCGCACGGTCGTGAGCGTCCGGATCCTGCCGTTCGGCGTTCGGTACTTGACCCGCGCTTCGGCGACGATCCGGATGGTGTCCACGTAGGACCCGTTCCCGCCGGCGTGGATGTAGGCCAGCCTTCGGAAAACGACCTGCCCGACTTGTCGCAACATGTCGTCCCGGCCGGAAACACCGTTTATGTACTCCGCCCCGGGTTTCATCGGCTTTCCCCGGTGAACGAGAACGGTTTTCAACCTGGGAATGGTCACTGTGTCGAAGGTACGGTTTCCCCACGCGTCGAGGAAGCGCAGTGTGTCCGCCCCGCTCCAGGTCTGGTTCCGGGTCGCCGACCGGTATGGGGGGATGACGCCGTCCGGGTTCGTCGGCGTGGGTTGCAGGGCAGCGTAAATCGCCTGTTGGCGTATTGGCGTCTTCTCGGGCGGGAAGCCATCGATCAGCAGCCCGAAGTCGGGGTTGGGACCGTTCGTCACCGGGTTCGTCAGGCCGGGTCGGAGATGCGCCGTGCTCGTTTTCTTCATGTCGAGGCCGTCGTCGGCCAGCACGTAGCGGCCCCGCGAGTAATCGCCGAACGAGCCGATGTATTCGCCCGCTTCCAGCACCTGGGCGGAGTCCCGTACCCACTGGAGGACGCGGGTGGTTCCGGGCAGCAAGCGAACGATGGCGAGATCTGTGCTCGCGACAACGGTGCCGCTTTCCCGGTCGAGAATGTAGGCCCGCAGGGTATCCTTGGTCGTGTCCGGAGGCGCGAGGAGGCCGGTAAGATTGTTGATATTGGGCTTTATCCACAGGTTGGTAAGGACGATGCGATCCCGGTCGGGGGAGGGAGAGACGAGCTGGAAAGAGAGGGACTGGCGGAGGCGTTCCGGGCCCACGGCGCAGAGCGACGCCCCGGCGATGCTGCCCACGCGGCGGTATACCGGTTTCAAAAACAGGACCGACGTGTCCTTGATCCCGGCGCGATGCATGTACGACCGGAGAAGCATTGCACTGCGCGATTCGACCTTTACCCCGTCAAATTCTCCCCGCGGCTTCTTCCCGTTGGCAAAACGATACCGGTTCTGAGAAAAGAAAATGCAGACCGAATCGCCGGATTGGAAATCCTCGACCGTTCCCCCCTCGTCCTGGAAAATCAGGCCGGAAAAAGCGAGATCCACGGAATCCGCCGTGTCTTCCACCGTGCGATCCACCTGGAAGAAGTTGCCTACCAGCGTGTTCAATTGCGCTGATGCCGTGCCCACGAGCAGGAGCATTCCCGCCAGGAGAATGGAGAGCCGCGTTACCATGTGAACCGATGACAGGTTTTATACATCATGTAAATATACCAATTCGTAGATGTACCACGCAGGCCAAAAGCAGGGTATTTCACACCGGGGAATGGATTCCTTTGGTATATGTTGTGTACCTTTACTGTCGGGTGTACTTGTTTGATCATCACGGGCTGAACATGAAACGTCTTTTCCTTGTAACTATAATACCATTTATACTGACATTTTATTGCTTTGACGATGCGCACGGCCAGGAAGCGGCGAAATACGAGAGCAAGTTGAAAACGTTGGAGGGGATGCTGTTCAGGAATCTCGCCAGGGCTTCTGGAGATTTTGACAGGCAACTCGATATCGTGATCAACGCCAACGCGGAGTTGCTTCGTATCTGCGCGGAACTGAAACAGACCGATCTCACGCGCGACGCAGTGAAAAAGAAAGCGGAACTCTACGAGAGCGTCAAGGCCCGGAAGGGAAGTCTCCAAGAGCGAACCTTGAATGGATTCATCGCCATGTACAACTTCAGCGTGATGATTGCCAACGAAGTGACCTATAATTCTCCGTACCAGGGGCGGCTCCAGGTTGTCGATGGCACCACGACGATCATCTACCGTGATTCTACCCTGTTATTCGCCGAGCGCATTGCGATGGTGGGGTTGCAGACGTTTCGCGTCCTCGGAATCATTACCGCCGCCGGCAAGGATTCGGAGAAGCACAGGGAAAAGGTTGCGGCCATCAGCAATGCCTGTAACGAGTACATCAAGACGCACCCGAGACCTATAGAATACCTCGCCTCGGCGTCACAATTCACCGGTAAGATGCTGTTGCTCTTCCTTGAACTCAACAACGTGCTCGATCCGGGGCAGCGGATCGCCCTATCAAGCAACCTGGACAAAAAAACGTCTTCGCTCGAAGACCGGGTCATCCACAACTACACGATCGTCTTCAAGGAACTCCTTGCCTTGGCCCGGGCCTGGGACGCTTCCTGAAACCGCTTTCGCTTTCGCCAGTGAATGTTTGGCATGATGTTGTACGTTGTGGCACGGAAGGCGGAACGCCTCACATGTTGGTCAGGTTGCGGAATCCGAATCCCAGCGCGATTTGAACCATGCTGTTGGGCGCATGCCCGAATTCTTTTATCCACCGCAGGTGTAAATCCAGCGTAATACCGTCCTTGCTGAGCGGTACGGCGATAATCGCCGAAGCGTGCACGATCGGGTCGAGAAACGTCGGGAAATCCGCGTCCACGTTGTCGGCATCGGTCCAGGAGGTGAGAATGATGCCGCCGCCGCCGGCTTGCAGGTGCAGGAACGACAGGGGCTTTACGTCACCGAAGACGAGCAGGGACATCCCCTCCAGCTTCTCGAAGACCTCGAACTCTCCGAGGTAGGGATTCGTGATCTGGATCGCTTCCCCAATGTACTTTTTTGCCACCCGCTGGTATGAAAATTCACCGCCGATGGAAAGAAGGTTCCATATCTTCGGCGCGGCAAACATGAGCTGGGCCCCGATATGAAGTCCGCCATACGACGTCTTCTTGGAACCGTCGTACGTTTGCCGGACCCGGTCCGAGGGTTCGACGATACCGTATCCGCCGAAGACGGTGATCGCGGTGGTGTTTCGAAACGGCTTGGGGCTTTCCTGCTGTGCCGATGCCGGTTCTGTGCAAAGAAGCATCAGGACGAAGGCCAGTGGGAGGCCGATTACGAAGGAAATACTGGGTGTGGGCATTGTTTTCACAAGTCGTTAAACATCAATTGCGACCGGTTCACTGGAACAAGGTATGAAGAAGTCCGGCGTGCGCCAATCATGTTTTCTTGTTCATCAGTTCTTTCAAGCGCGCGATCTCGTCGCGAAGTTGGGCGGCGCGCTCGAATTCGAGGTTCCTGGCCGCTTCCATCATCTCGTGCTGGAGCTGGTCCAGGAGTTCTTTTTTTTGCTCGCGCGTCATGTAGCGCACGACCGGTTCCGCCGCCAAGACCGGCTGGCCCTTTGCCTGTTTCCGATCGCGCTTCTCCTTGATGTCGGCGATGGCGGTGGCGGACATGATCGCTTCGCGTGATTT
>JAJRXL010000347.1 GCA_024276335.1 Bacteroidota bacterium | reverse complement strand
CGAACCGGTATAATACGGTGAGCAGTAGTGACGGACTTTATCTCCAAACTTTGCCCTTTTCAACAAGCCGTTCACTTTTTCGTAGAACGCATTCGTCTCTGGCAACTGCAATTCATGGGTTGCTATCCAGAGTTCTTCTGCAGGAGGACTCTTTTTACGAAACATTGTGTGGGAATATGGGGATACAATACCTGATATTCAAATATACGAAAATCGTGCGTTTTATACGAATATTTCAACAGCCTGGTATGGTGATGGGACATAATCATCGGGCATGTACCGGTATGTCGGCGTCTGAAACTGCGCGGTGTTAACCTGGAATTTTTTCGCCGGCTGTGGAGTAGTAGCTAATTCATCATTTACGTACCAACTGTGAGTGCCTTTACCGGTGTATTCATAAACGCGTCTTTGTATATACCCTTCAGCTAGCCACTCCTGATGAGGGGGCTCATCAGAAACTTTAAACCGCCACAGTTTTGATGAAGCGTATATCGATTTGGTCAATTCAGTCTGAATTTCCGTATCAGAATCGCCTCTGAACAGCTCATTGGCATCGTTCAAATTATCGAGATTATTATCGAATGCTATGTAATCAAAATAGCATTCATAGTCTCCCGACCACTCTATCCGAACCTCAAGATCGTTTTCCGAAGGGGGCATAGTGTAATCAGGCTTACCTTCAAGCTTCATGAAGGAGGGATCATTCATATTCCCGCCTTGCAAAACTGAATCCGGAGGAGGGGGTGACGAAACATCTATATTTAAAATACTATTTGAGGTGAATTCATGGTAGTTTGCATCTGAAAATACATTGAAATCAGCTCCAGTAAAATCATAATCTTCTAATACGACGGAGTTATATGTTATCTTTACTGTTGCAACTACGTCGTTGTAAGGTATGGGGTACGTGACTGATAATCCTGTACGCATGTTCAATTTCCACGTATATTTACCAGGAGCAAGTTCTCTCTTGCGTACAAGATTCGATGCGATGATCCCAGGAGAGTCTGTGTTTGGATCTACATGAATTGAGTTTTTTGGAGGTGGATACTTATCATAATATACCTGCCATGCTGGTTCTGCTTTAGGATTGATTTTGGTATCAACGATTGGTTCTCCTACAGCATTCGACGTATTGAAGTCGCCATCAGACCCCTTATATTCAACCTGGTATTTCCATCTGTGGCTCGAATATGTATATTGACGTAAATAGTATCTCTGAGGCATAGTGTAACGCTGAGGGAGCCAACGCTCGACGATTACTTTAAATCCAGTTTGTGAATGGTCTACAACGTATTCTACAACGTTATCGTCTATGGTAGTGTCTGAAATGTAAACGACACCTGTATTTAATTTCAACTCTTGGACCCTGTCCCAGTGAATGCTGTCCCTCTCAGATGTTCTCAAACAGTATCCTCCATTCTGGTAAGGATGTATGTGAATCCAGTCTGCAGCAATAATGAATTTTTCAAGATTTTGACAATAAAGATTACTGCCCATAGATACGAAGAGTATAAAAAGAATGAATTTTTTCATTTCCTTGGCTCCCTTTTGGTATGACAATCTCAGTTATCTACCTTAATTTGATCAACTTCTTTGTCTTCAATATGACTCCATCCCACATGGAGAGCATGTACATTCCGGGCGGAACGAGGCCGGAATTCGGTTTCCAGGATAGCAGGTATCGACCGGGCAGATCGAGATTTCGATCCAATCGATAGACAACTGCGCCAAGAACGTTTCGTATCGTAACGGTCACGGCGGCGGGCCGGTTCGTTGCGAGCGGAATGAAAACTTCATCTTCAAACGGTTGGGGATAGGGATCGAGCATAGAGACGGCGCTCGGCGTCCCCACCGGGAGCTTCGGTTCGTGGAGAACAAGATTTTTATTTCCTGAAAAGACAGCGAAATATCCTTCCTCTTCATTTGGAAAAGGGCTGGTCCTGGTGGCGGTCACACCGAAATCGTTTATGCCGTCGTCGTTCACGTCGCCCAGCGCTGCCGCCACATTGCCATACGTTCCATCTGCCTTGGTGCGCATGGCGGAGGCGTAGGGTGAAAGCTTCGGCCCGCCCAAGTAAACAAATACCGTGGGAAACGTTCCTAATGACGTTCCATCGATCAGCATATCTTCAAAGCCGTCCATGTTGACGTCGCCTATGGGGTGTATCATAGTACCTATCTTCGAGCGGGGTTCGTTGAGGCGGGGAAATTCGAGCACGTAGTCCGGCTTGTCCAGGTTCACACCGGAAGGCGAGCCGAAAAAGTAATACACCCGCCCCCTTTTCACCTCCGGAAAATCCCAGTTCGGTGTCCAGGCCATGAGATCGTCAAAACCGTCGGCGTTGATGTCGAATGCGGTAGCAGGCGGGGGACCTACATCAAAAGGCGCCGACCACTTCCATTTCATATAGGACACCTCGAGGTCCGGCTTGCTATACGACGGATTGAAACCGGGATGGCCGTAAAAGATGGTGATAAAGCTCGTATCGGGTTTGGGATGAGTCTTCCTCCAGCTCAGAATGATATCCGCGCAGCCGTCTCCGTTGAGGTCGCCCGTGCGGATGTATTCGGGATAGATGCCCGTTGGTCTTCCGGGCTGGTGAACCCAGATATCCGGCGCGGTATGCAGTGAGTCGCGACCGAAATACACGTAAAATCCATAACTAGGATTCTTTTGCCGAGAAGACCAAACCCCGGCTATAATATCGTCTTTTCCGTCGCCGTTGACGTCGGCAATGCACAGCTCCCGCCCTACTCCTGTAAGAATCGTATCGACAATGCTCAGGGATGGAATGGTATCAAAGGGGAAGGGATTCGGTTCTTTTCCTAAATAAACGTAGAGGGTGTCATACCCTTTCCCAGTATAATTTGCGAGATACGCGATTAGATCCACGAATCCGTCCCCGTTGAGATCGCCCTTGGCCAACCCAGTGCCGCCGGGAAGGGTGCGGTACACCGTGTCGCGGAGTTCACCCTTTCCTCCCAAGTAAATTTTTATCTGTGAATTTACCGGGTTCCGCATACTCCCGGAGACGGCATAGTCGGGTATGCTGTCGCCGTTGACGTCACCCAGTCCGAGCATGGCCTGGCCCAAGACCTCTCCCCAATGGACGGGGATAGAGCCGAATTCTCCACGTACTTCCAGCAGCGGAACCAGGATGGCTTGTGCGGGGAGGAGGGGAGGGAAAACGAGGAGTATAAAGAAGATTGTACTCCGTTGAGCGGTGAATTTCAGAGCGGAGCCCTGCTGTCCTATCATAAATTCTCCGGAAAAATTTATTTCAACGAGGATAACGATTTTTAACAGAAAAGTCAAGACAGCGATTTGCTTCAATAAAATCCTTAGTTTTCAAACTATCGAATTTGCTGGTCGCGCTAAACGGTTCAATAAAAAATGAATGATGCAAAATGTCAGCTTTGTCGATTTCGCCTCGATAACTATTGTTCTCTCACTTGTATGCGCAGTCGTATTCGGGTATTTTTATTCCCGTATTCGATCGATGAACCTTCCATGAAAACTGAACTGTTTAAAAAATATCTTCGCTTTCATCATATCACACGCGAAGCCGTTGAGTTGATTGTCGCGTTTCCCGGCGTAATCGACGGCGCACTGGCCCGTATCGAGGTTCCCGCGCGCGACCTGGAGGTGGTCGAACATCACCTACCGGACATCCGGAAGAGGTTTGCACCGCTGGGATTTATAGACATCGAGCTCCGGGAGTTCAAGAGCGGCTCCCTCAACGCTTTGATTCATGCACAGAAAGAATATTGAACATATCCTGTCCCAGGTACGGGCAGGCGAGCTGAGCGTCGAGCAGGCGCTGAAGCGCCTGGAACAACTGCCGTACGAGGACCTGGGTTTCGCCAGCATCGATCACCACAGGGCGTTGCGCAAGGGTTTTCCCGAGGTTGTGTTTTGCCAGAGCAAGACCGTGGAGCAAGCGCGGGAAATCATCCGGAAGATCGCGGAGCACGGTTCCGTTCTCGCCACCCGCGCATCGCGGGAGCTGTACGACGCGGTAAAGCTCGATGCGCCGGAAGCCGAGTATCACCCTGACGCGCGGGCGATCGTGATCCGCAAGCACGGAGAACCGGAGCCGCCGCCGTCCACGAAGTACATCCTCGTGCTGAGTGCGGGCACCTCGGATATTCCCGTGGCCGAAGAGGCGGCGTTGACCGCGCGGGTCATGGGTAGCAGGGTAGAGACGGTGTACGACGTCGGTGTGGCGGGCATCCACCGCATCTTCGACAAGGTGGAATTGATCCAGGAAGCCAACGTTCTCATCGTGGTGGCGGGGATGGACGGGGCGCTGCCGTCGGTGGTGACCGGCCTGGTTCGCAAGCCCGTCATCGCCGTTCCGACTTCCGTGGGCTACGGCGCCAGCTTCCAGGGCGTGGCGCCGCTCCTCACCATGTTGAACAACTGCGCGCCCGGCAGCGTCGTGGTCAACATCGACAACGGTTTCGGCGCGGGCTACTTCGCGTCGTTGATAAACCACATGTGATCTCTGTCCCGCAGTTCGACTCCGCTCACTGCTACGTGCTTTTATCGTTGATGAACCGCATGTGATTCCAGTCCCCGTTCTTCGTCCGGAAACTCCCTTAAAGAGAGTCTGGGGTTCGATTGCAATCGTCCCGATTTTGAAACGCTTTTCTCCAGCTTTAAATTTGTCGTACTTTTGCCTTGACCGGGTCCGGGATGGAGGAAAAGAAAGACGTCATTCGGCTGGAGAGAGGATTGTTTTGGAGATTATTTTTGTTAGTGGATGAAGCATTCTGATCCACGTTGTAAACGGGAAAAGAATTACTCATGGAAGAACACAATAATCAGAACATGGAAGACCTGGAGCTCCAGGACTGGATCAGCAGCCTCGTGTACGTCATTCAGCACGAGGGACTGGATCGTGCCCGGAAGCTCCTTCTGCAACTCCAGCAATACGCGTTCAAACTGGGCGTGCGTCTGCCCTTTTCCGCCAACACGCCATACATCAATACCATCGGGACCGATGAAGAGCCGGTGTATCCCGGTGACCGCGACATCGAGAGGAGGATAAAGAGCCTCATCCGCTGGAACGCCATGGCCATGGTCGTTCGCGCCAACCGGGAGGAACACGGCATCGGCGGACACATTTCCACCTATGCATCCGCTGCGACCCTGTACGAGGTGGCGTTCAACCATTTCTTTCGGGGAAAGGGCGACGGTTACTACGGCGACCAGATTTACTTCCAGGGACATGCCGCGCCCGGCATTTACGCCCGCGCGTTCCTGGAGGGAAGGATCACCGAGGAGCAGCTTCACCAATTCCGCCGTGAACTCCGCTCCGACCGCGGTCTCTCTTCCTATCCCCATCCGTGGCTAATGCCGGAGTTCTGGGAATTCCCCACGGTCTCCATGGGCCTGGCCTCCATCACGGCCATATACCAGGCGCGTTTCAATCGCTACCTGGAGGACCGGGGTTTGAAGAAGGACACCGGGGCCAAGGTATGGGCTTTTCTCGGCGACGGGGAAACCGACGAACCGGAAACACTGGGGGCGATTTCCCTCGCCGCCCGCGCCCGTCTCGACAACCTGATCTTCGTCATCAACTGCAACTTGCAGCGCCTCGACGGCCCCGTGCGCGGAAACGGGAACATCATCCAGGAGCTGGAACGGGTGTTCCGCGGCGCCGGGTGGAACGTCATCAAGGTCATCCTGGGCGAGGACTGGGACGAACTGCTGGAAAAAGACGTCCACGGCGTGCTGGTGCGCAGGCTCGAGGAAACGGTTGACGGGGAGTGGCAGAAGTACGCGGTGGAGAGCGGCGCGTATATACGGGAGCATTTCTTCGGCGTCGATGAGCGCCTGCTGGACCTGGTCAAGCACCTGTCCGACGATGAGATCAAGAAGCTTCGCCTGGGCGGTCACGATCCCGTGAAGGTGCACGCGGCCTTCAAGGCCGCGGTCGAACACAAGGGTGCACCCTCCGTTATTCTCGCCCGCACCATCAAGGGCTACGGAATGGGCGAAGCCGGAGAAGGCAAGAACATTACCCACCAGCAGAAGAAGATGAATGAAGATGAGCTGCGGCAATTCCGCAGCCGGTTCGGCATCCCCATTTCCGACGACGATATCGCGGACGCGCCGTTCTATCGTCCCCGCGAGGACAGCCCGGAGATCACGTACGTGAAGGAACGGCGAAAGGCGCTGGGCGGGTACGTCCCTTCCCGGCGCACCCAGATGACGGCGTTCGTCACGCCCCCGGAAGAGCTGTTCGAGGAATTTTACGGCGGCACCGGCGACCGGGAGGTATCCACGACCATGGCGTTCGTGCGCATGCTGTCAAAGCTCCTGAAGGACAAGGATATCGGCAGGTTGATCGTGCCCATCGTGCCGGACGAAGCCCGCACCTTCGGCATGGAGGCGCTCTTTCGCCAGGTCGGGATTTATTCCCACGTGGGGCAGTTGTACGAGCCGGTGGACGCGGCGAGCCTGCTGTACTACAAGGAAGCGAAGGACGGGCAGATCCTGGAGGAAGGCATCACCGAGGCAGGCTCCATGTCGTCGTTCATCGCGGCGGGAACCGCATACGCCTCACATGGCGTGAACACCATCCCGTTCTTCATCTTTTACTCGATGTTCGGCCTCCAGCGAATCGGCGACCTGGCATGGGCGGCGGGTGATATGCGTTGCAAGGGATTCCTGATCGGGGGCACCTCCGGCCGCACCACCCTCATGGGCGAGGGTCTGCAGCACCAGGACGGGAACAGCCACTTGCTGGCGTTCACCGTCCCGAATCTCATGAGCTACGATCCCGCTTTTGCTTACGAGGTGGCCGTCATCGTTCGCGACGGACTGTATCGCATGTACGAAAAGGGCGAGCCGGTTTTCTACTATATCACGGTCGGAAACGAGAACTACATGATGCCGGGCATGCCGGAAGCCGAAGGAATCAAGGAGCAGATCATCCGGGGCATGTACCGGTATCGCCGCTCGGAATCGTCGTCCGCCCTGCGCGCGCGGCTCCTCGGGAGCGGCGCGATTCTCAACGAGGTCCTCGAGGCCGCGGACATCCTGGAAAAGAAGTTCGACGTCGCCGCCGACGTGTGGAGCGTCACCAGCTTCAAGGAGTTGTACAAGGACGGGCATGAAACGCAGCGCTGGAACATGCGCCATCCCGACCGGGAACCCCGCGTGCCGTACGTCACCCGGTGTCTCCAGGGTGATGACGCCGTCTGCGTGGCCGCCACCGACTACGTGAAGGCGGTGCCTGATTCGGTCGCGCGCTGGATTCCCGGGCTCTACGTGACGCTGGGCACGGACGGGTTCGGGCGGAGCGAAAACCGCGTCGCTCTCCGGGATTTCTTCGAGGTGGACAGTAGGCACGTCGCCTTCACCGCGTTGTGGGCGCTGGCCGAGGACGGAAAACTCGATCGCCAGGTCGTCCATGTGGCGATGAAGGAACTTGGCATCGATCCGGAAAAAGCGAATCCCGTGAATGTCTAATACAAGGGTGAACCATGATTGTTGAAATACGACTCCCGGAACTCGGAGAAAATATCGAAACCGGCGACGTGGTCAAGGTGCTGGTGTCCGCCGGGGAAATGGTGGAACGGGAACAGGCGTTGCTGGAACTGGAGACGGACAAGGCGTCGTTCGACGTGCCCTCGCCCGTTACGGGGAAGGTGCTCGAGGTCCTGGTCGAGGAGGGCGACAAGATCAAGGTCGGATCCGTCTTCATGAAAATCGAGGGAACCACGGACGGCCAGGAAGCGGCCTCCGCAAAGAAAGCTCCCACCAGCCAGGACGCGAGCGATCCAGTGCCTCCAACGGAAACCGCGACTCCAGCGCGGAAAGATGAGGTGAAAAAAGACGATACCGCCGGGGCGGCTCCCGGCCAGAATGCGCCGACCGGTCTTGATCCCTCTCTGGCCGCCGTGCCGGCCGCGCCGTCGGTACGTCGGTTCGCGCGCGAGATCGGCGTGGACATCACTCGCGTCGAGGGTAGCGGGCCTACCGGACGCATTTCCATCGAGGACGTAAAACGATACGCCGAAGCCGTCGTCTCGCGCTCGCAGGAAGGTGGTGGCATTTCGACCGCGTCCCGGCCGCCGCTGCCGGATTTCTCGGCCTGGGGCGAAATCGAGCGTATCCCGATGTCCAACGTTCGAAAGACGACCGCCCGGCACATGGAGT
>JAJRXL010000346.1 GCA_024276335.1 Bacteroidota bacterium | reverse complement strand
ACGTACACCTACAGTTACGAACCTGCCACCGATACCTGGACGGAACTTGAACGAAAACCGACGGGCATACAATACATGCCCCAGGCCGGGACCAACGGCCAGCTGGTAGTCGCACCCGGAGGACAGGATTTCAACCAGGAAGCGGTAGCTGTGGTTGAAATCCTAAATACAAATGCCCAGTCCACACCTGTATTAAAGCTTCATACGACGGAAATCGTACGAACGATCAAAAAAGGCAGCTTTGCCCTTCTCAAAGTCATGATAGAAAACCCGGGATTGAAAGACTTGACCTGGCAGGCCACCAACAACGGGACAACCTGGATCGTGATCAATCCACCAATGGGAAAAGTGTTGCCCGGAAAAGCCCAGGAGTTCCTCGTCAAACTGGATGCGGGAAACCTGGACAATGGCAATTACTCAGGAAAAATCACCGTTACCTCCAACGATCCTGACCGTGCCAGCGTGGATATTCCCGTCAATATTTCCGTTCAGGAACAGGACGTGGATGAACCGCGGAACGTCTTCCTGGAAGAAATCACCGGCACCTGGTGTGGGTGGTGTCCGTATGGAGCGGATATCATTCGTCAAATGGTTCAAAAATATCCCGATAACCTGGTTGTTGTTTCCTATCACAACGGAAAAAATGAACCCATGAAAATCCCCGAAGGGGTTAAAATGATCGACTTCCTGGGAGGGACCTCTTATCCCAGCGCCGCCGTTGACCGGATCAAGTATCCCGGCGTTGCAAGTCTGTTCATCAACCGCGATAAGTGGGAAGACGCGTATCGGCTCCGTATCCAAGAAGGCAGTCCCGTCGGTATCATCCTGCGCAATTACAGTTACAATGCCTCGACCAAGCAGGTGGAATTCGATGTGGATGTATTCTTCCACCAGTCGCTGAAAACACCCATCCGTCTGAACGTCATCGTGACGGAAAGCGGATTGAATTACGCCCAATCAAAATACCAACCGAATGAATTGTTATATCCTTATTACCATAACCATGTCGTCCGGCAGATACTTCCCGATTTCGTGGGAGCCACCATCAGTGACGGGGCGCTGATCAATTCACAGACCACCGTTACCAAGCACTTCAGTTTTACAAGCGCGGACAGCGCCGCGAACAACACAAACCTTGTCGTGGTGGTTCATTCAACAGATGGTCAAACACCGGGCCCGGTTCTGCAGAGCAAGGAAGTCAGCATCGTGACCGGGATATCTCCAACCGGCATTGATGAAACGGGAATTCCCCGTTCAATTTCTCTGGACAACTATCCCAACCCCTTCGGAGGAACGGCGCTATCCCCGACGACTAATATTCGGTTCGACCTACCCGGCCGGTCGCACGTTGTTCTCAAGGTATTCGACGCACTGGGACGCGAAATCGCCACGCTGCTGAACGCGGAGCGTAATCCGGGCGTACACTTTATTGGTTTCGACGGCTCACGATTACCGGCAGGAATGTACTTCTACACGCTTATCGTGGGCAAGACTACTATCACCAGGAAGATGGTGATACAAAAATAGCAACGGCGTATGTTCTCGATACCTTGCATACCTGAACGAGAACATACGCTCCAGTTTTGAACGGTTCTTGTGAAAATCTTTCATTCAGGATTGTCCAAACTGCTTTCAAGACAGTAATGTTTCGGCGAATGGAGCAAATTAAGAGGGAATACCGTTCCGGCATGAAGTTCGCATGAATGCAATCACGATGAGGATCTTGCACCATACGAAAGATGTTGAAACAAAAACTGCCCTCCTACAGTTTCGCTCTGTTCGCGTAAGCAAGAGAATTGATCTCTGGAGCCAGGGTAACGTTACCATGCGATCTGATTTCCTCACCTATTGCATGTATCCTAATGCCCTCCTCACGGAACCCTGGTCTTCAGAGATCTATTAATAGGTGTTGACCGACACTGCCATTTGCATTTTCCCAAGGTCCTATCAATTCTGAATCCCGGTTGCACGCCGGGATTTTTTTTGCCCGAGAATAAAAAAGCGCCCACCACGTACGTGGCGGGACACTGAAACATTGACCTCTTAACCGTACGATTTATTCCGTTACTATCGATTTGTATATTTCGGTCTTGGACGTGCCGTCAGTGAAGATTCGAACCTGCGCCAGAAAAGGCTGCAAACGGGCTGTGAAAAGAAAGCCCGGAAACAGGAACACAACAATAACCAACCTGATTACGACGGTTGCAAGAAAGTGCTTCACCAGACGACCGCGCTGTTGTCATTGTGCAATCACCAACTTTCTTGTCTGTATCACGGGATTGGCGGGTTGCAAAGCCGGAACATACACAAGACGATAGTAATAAACGCCGGGACGAAGCGAGTTCACGTTAAGAAAGACTGTATATCGTCCCGCATTCATATAATCATCGACAAGGGCCGCCACTTCCTTGCCTTGAATCGAAAATACTCGCAGTACGACATGACCTCTCGCGGGCAAGGTGTACGTGATCGCCGTCGAGCCACCTCCAAAGGACGATGCGTTGCCCAGCGGATTCGGATAATTCTGGAACAATACTACATCGTTCGCGGATTCAGGCATTCCGGCAACCGACGTTACCGTTACTGACAGGGTTACCGTGTCGGAGCGCACGACGCCGCACTTGTTCCGAACCACGACGAAATACTTTCCTTCGTCGCTTTTTCGTACGGGCCTGATAACCAGCATCGAATCCCGCGCACCCGCAAGGGCCGCTCCGTCTTTCCACCACTGGTACTGCACGCCCCTACCCGCTACTCGCACAACGAACTGAACCGTATCGCCAATGCTTGCTGTTCGTGATGCCGGATGATCGGTGATCGCTGGTCCCGACGTCACCTCAACGTGGGCGGCTTTCGATGCAATACTTCCACACGCGTTGACCATAGTGGCTATGTACGTACCCGCGTCTTTCATGCTAACCGCAGGGAGTACCAGAACGCTGCTATCTGCGCCTGGTATTACCGTTCCATTCTTCTCCCATTGGTACAGCCGGGCATTCGATGCAATTACGCTCAAGACAACGCTGTCGCCCTCACACACAGAGGCGTCCGCCGGTTGCCGTTGGATCGCGGGTACATCGTTGATCCCTACTACCGATGGCTGCGAGAACACCGTATCGCAATCGGTTCCAATTACCAGTCGATACCGGGTTCCCGCCTGCGCAACATCTACAGCGGTTACCACGAGGGTATCGCCCGTCTCCCCCGGAATATCACGGTACACGGCGGCGGCGACATCTTTCTTTTGCCATTGCTGGAATGTCTTGCCTTGAGCCTTGACCTGTCCCACAAGATTTCTCGTGCTTCCCACACACATCGAAACGAACCGCGGCGAGACGGAAACGGTGGGCAAAGGCGTAACAATGAGCGCGGCGGCATTCGAGTACATTTCACCACAGTCATTGACGACGCGTACGCGGTAGAGAGTCCCTGACTGAGTGGTCGAAACAGACGGAAGTGTTAAGACAGACGCCTTCTGTCCGGACATGTCGACAAACGTCGCCCCGCCGTCGGTGGAAACCTGCCACTGTAAACCTGGCGATGGAAACCCTGCCACGACAGTGGAAAATGTGGCGGGCGTTGTTTCACAGGCTGTCACATCGGAAGGCTGCTGCCGGATATCCGGCGCGCTCGTGATCGAAAAGTCACCTGCCGATTCCGCCACCAGTATCGTGTCATTGGCGCCGATAATCCTGATCCGGTATTGATTACCCGGCATGACATTAGCTGTCCAGGGCCATATGCCATCCTTCGCCGGCACATCAGAAGCCAGAGTTGTCCACGATATCCCGCCGTCATTCGAAAGTAGGATACTCACGTTGTTGAGACATCGGGCCTCCCATTTGATTTGAACGGATGAGCCCTGGCAAATCGCACTGGCCGAATCAGGGGCAGAAAGTGACAGCATTGGCGTTCCGAATGATATCAGGCCGCTGCTCAGCACCGGGGTAATACAGCCTTTTTCCACGTCCCACGCCTCAAGGAGAATCTGGCACTCCCTGCATGCGCCGTACATGTCCACCGTTTTGAATTCAAAAACACCAAGGAGACCACGGCCACTGATTTTCTTTTCCCCCGTCAGTGTAAATCCCAAACTACCTTGTATACCTGTAAACGTGACCGGTAAACTGTCAAGCATCGCCCCTTGTGTATTGAAGGAGACCCATTGAATACAGGTCGGATCATATTGCAGGCGAAAAGTAGCGGGTGCCAGGATGCCTTCGATATCATTGTTCAACCTTAATGGAACCGATACAATGCCTCCTGCATCGCTTCTGACACTATCGAGACTGATAAACGCGGGAACAAATTCATTGGGTCGGTACGGAGCAACGTACGTTTTCATCGCGGAATCAGACCCCGCGCATCCGGGTAACTCAGCCGGGCTGCCCGCAATGATTTCAACGATGCGCGTCGAACCATCCGGACAGGAAGATTCAAACGTGATCGTACATTCTTGATAGTTCTGGTGCATTAGTGTGTATATCTCGCTATAAATACCACGCAATTCGTCCAGCGAGTTGGCCCGGAAAAATGCACCACCGGTTTCATTGGCGATACGTTGCAATGGTGGAAGAACCGCTCCATTCCCCACCGCCACGGTAAAGACACGGATATTATTCCGTTGCGCCAAGGCAATGCAAGTGTCCAGCGAATACATCACGCTGGAATTGTCTCCGCCGTCCGTCGTGACGATTACTCCCTTGCAACCTTGTGTGCCATGATCGATGAGCTCCATGATTCCGACCCCCGTTCCGTCCCACAGAGCCGTCGAACCACTTGCCACCAACGCGTCAACCGCCGCCTTTAACCCCGCTGTATCCGAAGTCACCTGGGCATCGACGGAAACGTTGGAGGAAAAACTCACGACCGACGCCTCGTCACAGGATGTGTCCAACAAATCTATAAATGACTTTACTCCACTCTTCATGGAATCCAGCGGCGCACCGTTCATGCTCCCGCTCCGATCCAAAACGAGCGCAGCCGACACACAACACGGAAATTGCGGCGGGCAGGACACGGTAAAGTCCTGCACGGGGACACCGCTTTCTCTTACCGTGAAATTGGAACGATCCAGGTTATACTGGTAAAATTTGTCGCATTTCACCGAGATAAAATTCGTGATTGTCGGAAATGCCGAAGAATCAATTCTCCTGAATTCCAGTTGGGGCTGTGCCACCGAAGTGGACACGGTGAAAACGATAAACAGCGCAAATACATATACGCCAACCTTCGTCATGGTCAACTTGCCTGGCATAGTTTTTACCTCCGTCATTGTTACAGTCTTAAAACTTGTTATACAATCCTCCAGGCTTCCATCAAACATGCAGTATCAGCAGCGTTGCATTCGAATTATTCTGTTCACTTCATGATAACCAGTTTTCTCGTTTGAACAACCGGAATTTGCGGGCCGGTAGCCGGAGAGAATTCCAGCCGGTAGTAATACACGCCCGGACGCAGACCCCGTGCATCGAGGCGGGCCGTGTGATTTCCCGATTCCAGCGCTTCGTTTACGAGCACCGCGATCTCTTCCCCGCGGATAGTGAAGACTCGCAGCACAACGTGACCGCTTTCGGGTAGTGTAAACTTTATCGCCGTCTGCCTATCACTCGCAGGCAGTTCTCCGCCAAGCGGGTTAGGGTAATTCTGGAACAGCACCACGCCGTTCGCTGCTTCGGGTATTCCTCGCACCGATGTCAACGTCACCGAGAGGTGCACTGTGTCGGAGCGAACTTCGCCGCACGTGTTCCGCACGACTACGACGTATTTCCCTTCATCGCTCTTTTGTACCCGGTTAATAATAAGCACCGAGTCCTTTGCGCCGGGTAAAACCAATCCGTCTTTCCACCACTGGTAAGTCAATGCCCGCCCGGACGCCCGAACCTCGAACCGCACCCTGTCGCCGGTCGACGCGGATTGGGAAACGGGCTGCTCCATTATCACCGGCGCATCCATCAGGAGAACACGAGCCGACAAGGACTCAACGCTTCCACACTTGTTTGTCAATATGACGCTGTATAAACCCGTATCGGAGACGCTCAGCGTTCTCAGCGCAAGAGAACTGCCGGTGGCCTTCGGAATATTGACACCGTTTTTCCGCCATTGGTACGCCGTCACGTTGATGGCACCGACGCCCAGTGCCACGGAATCTCCGAAACACGAAATGACAGATGACGGTTGGCTCGTAATGACAGGAACGCTCTCCACCATCAAAAGCGCAGGCGCGGAAAACATCGTGTCACGCGGGCTTCCAGCAAGTACTCGGTACTGCGTCCCGCTCATTCCTCCACTCGATGGAATCACAACAAGCGTGTCACCGGTTTCACCGGGAATATCCTGAAAAACGGTGTTCCCCGGATTGGCTTTCTGCCAATGCCTGAACAACACCGTATCCATCGCGCGGCTTATAAACTTCGTCCTCGAACCTTCACATGCCGAGACGACATCCGGCGCCACCGTTATCCACTGACGCGGGATAACTTTGAGTTGAGCGGAACGTGAAAACACCGCGCCGCATTGATTGTAAAACCGGGCGCGATACATGTACCCATCCATACCGGCTCCCACGTTACTTAACTGGAGCGTCGGATCAATACTGTTCGGAATATCCGTGTATGTTTTACCGCCGTCAATCGAAACTTGCCACTGGAGCAGCGCCGT
>JAJRXL010000345.1 GCA_024276335.1 Bacteroidota bacterium | reverse complement strand
TACTGCGGTGCGAAGTGATATGGCTCTATACGTGAATGGGGCGTACCGGGAAGCCGCGGCAGAACGCGCATGATTGTTCGAAGATACAACATGCAGCTTTCTGCAGGCAAGCATAAACCATAATTTCAAGAAAAAAAGAGAGTTACAGGGAAAGGAGATAGACGTGTACACGTTCATGTTTGAACTTCACTCGGGAATGCGCTGGCTGGTGGTATTGGCGGCCGTCGTGGCGCTGGCATGGTATGCCTGGCTCTGGATCAGGGGGCGCGGGCTTGGAGCAAAAGGCAGGTTGCCGATGGCAGTATTTTCCGTTCTGCTGGATATCCAGGTGACAATTGGAATCGTGTTCCTCGTTTGGAACGGCCTCGCTGGCGTCGGCTTTCCGCCGCACAGGTTGGAACACGGTGTTGTTATGCTCCTGGCGCTGGCGATTGTTCATCTTCCCATCGCATGGAAGAAAAAGCCTGCGTTGAATGTACCCCGAAATTACGTGATGGTCATCGTTCTCGTCCTGGGGCTGATCGTGGCTGGTGTGATGAGGTTGCCCCAGGGTTGGGTGATGTGACACAGATTGGTTGCAGTTACAGTTTGGTGGGTGGCCCTTCGACTCCGCTCAGGGCCACGAAAGAATAAACAATAAAAAAGCCGGGACACGTATTTACCTTGTCCCGGCTTTACCTGGAGATTACTGAGAACTAACGCGACATGAACGAAAACGTCATGTGCAGGGCGACCTTGAGAGTGGAAATCCTCCACGAGTCGCCGGACGCGCTGCTCTGGGTTTTGGTAAGGGGCAGGCTGTACTGTATCTCCGGTGTAATGTACCCATACCGGTAATCGATGTCGTAACCGATCGCTGCCAGGAGAGATATTTGCACCGTTTTCAGATTGTGGATTCTTCCGGTTTCAGGTGGGATGGTTGTACTGACCGCCCATTTCGGTTCCACGACCTGAAAGGAATACTTAGACTCGTCGCCGATGACGAATCCGACACCCGGGCCGCCTGTAACGTAAAAGCCCGGTCCCCTGCCAGGTGTAAGCTTGGCCAACGCTTCGAACGTAATCATGCGCAGCTTGTAGTCGAGCATGTGCCGTCTCTTGACGTCGTACAAAACGCCGTTGTCATCGGCAATGCGGAACGGGTCGGTAACCAGCTTTTCGAGCGAGGCGCTTGCGTCCAGGTATCCGAGCCGCATGCTAAGAGTGAACGAACGCGTGAATGATTTTTCCAGGATGGCGCCCACGGTGAAATTCGTCCCCTCGCCGTTTTCAAACGTCGGTCCGTCAGGGTCCGAGGTAATGAGGATGGTTCCGCTGTGAAACGAGTGGGTTGCGCCCCCATAGATACCACCCCGCATGGTGTACCACATCAGGGTGCTTGAGCGGGCTGTTCCCTGCTGGGCTATTACGGGCCAGCAGGCCAGCAATAATCCAAGAAATACAAAGATGCTTTTTGTTCTCATAGTTGGATTCTCCAGGTTAACGGGCAAGGATCAGTTTACGTGACTGCCGGTACGTCGGCGTTTTCAGCGTGGCGATGTAGATGCCGCTCGGCAAGGCGCTCCCGTTGAACACAACCGAATGCAGACCTTTCTTCAGGTGGGTATCAACCAGGCGTGCTACCTCCACGCCGAGTTGGTTATAAACAATCAATTGGACATCCGCGTCGTGATCCAGAGTGAAATCGATATTGGTGATCGCGCTGAATGGATTGGGACTGTTGGGCTGGAGATTCGTGATCCCCAGGTCGGCGCGAGTACTCACACCCCACCGCGGACCCAGGTTGATTTCCGCTTCACAGTTCTGCGACAGGATTACCGATACAACGTCGGGTGTGACTACGGGGTTGGAAATGCTATACCGAACCGTGTTTTCCATACCCAGGAGCACTTCGAAGTTCAGTTTCCCGAGCAGGCCGGGCTTGAACTTGTCCACCGTGAACTCGAGCTCGATTTGTCCCAGCCCCTGCTGCCGCATGATTACCGATCCCTGTGCGGATACGGCGGATACCGGTTTCAGCGCCAGGACGTCGAAGCGCACTTCCACCGCGATCTTGATTCCACCCGTGAACAGGCAGGGCGAAGGTGTCTCAACAGTAATCGGCACTTCCAGCTTGTCGCCCGGCCGGGCAGTGGGAGGATTGCCGCTCTGAGCGGGGTCGTAACAGCTCAGCGTGACCTCGGTTTTCGTGACGGAGCCGTTGAGCGCCACGGTCAGGGAATCGACGCACTCGATATCCTTGATTGTCAGGTATCCCTGGTCCGCGCCTAAATTGCGGGGCGTGTAGAAGATGGTAACCGTTTTCGCCTCGCCGGGCTCCAGTTGCATTGTTGTCGCGGGTCCTTTTAAGCTGAACGCGGACGAACCGCCCAGGAACGGTTGTAACGTCAACGGTACGCTGCCCTTGTTGGTGATCGTCACGCTCTCTTCCGTTTGCTCACCCAAGCAGGAGCCCTGGAAGTTCAGTTCCGTGGTGGATATTTCAAATGCCGATCTCGTAAAGGTGACACGCACGGGAATGGAAATACGTTCAGGTTGGCAGCGTGGTGCGCGGTTGACGAGAATTTCCAGCGTGGCTTGGATCACGTCGACGTTGGGCGGAATGGGCGCCTGGAGCGCGATGCGCACCGGTTGCGCCTGGCCCGGCGTGAGGGTGAACGCATTCACCGGCGCAACAATTTCGAAGAAGTTCGTCGGCGGATTGAAGCTCACGTCGTACGTGAGCGGTACGTCACCCGTGTTGGTAAGCACGACGTCTTTGACCAGCTTGAACTGATCGTACTGGCGCACGGAACCGTTCGAACAAAGGGCGATGGTCGGGTACAAGATCTCGGTTGGTTTTACTTCGCTCCGGTCCTTAAGGATTCGTGCTTTCAGGGAGAATGTCCGTGTAACATTACAGGATGTGCTGGCAAGGATAACAGGTCCGTCGTACGTGCCGGGGGCGGTTCCCACGAACCGGAAAGTCAACTCGATGCTTTCGCCCGAGGTTACGGAGCGCGGGAGCTGTGAAGGTGGATCGAGAATGAACCCTTCGGGCATTTTTGAAACGAGACCCAGGGTTGTATTGGACCCGAGATTATTGACTTTGACGGTAACGAGCCTGGTGGAAGGCAATTCGCAAGTCCAGAGCTCCAGCGGTTCGGACGGGGATATGGAGGCGATCTCGAAATTATCGACAACCCCTTGCCCGCTGAAAGTCATGGAAACCGTTTTATTACAGACGTTATCGGTGAATGTCAGGGTCTGGAGGTTGCTGCCCACGAGTTTCGGTGCATAACGCACTTCGAACGGCACTTCCGCGGCGGTATCCAGTTGCACGGACAGAGGAGTTTGCAACAGCGTGAAGTCGTTCGCGGGCGGGAAGCCCGGGCAACTGATGGTCAGCGGCATGTCGCTCGTGTTCTTGATGTAGAAGGTCCGCCGTGCCGTGGTTCCCAGGCATTGCGAGCCAAAGTCGCGGACGTCTTTCTTTTCGACAATGGAGAAGGAGGGCTTGTAGCGCTCGCCGACAAGGTTGACAGCGAATGTCTGGCGGCAGGCGCCGTTGTTTCCGGCGACGATTTCAATGACGAGCTGGTCGTTGAACGCGCCGCCGCTGCCTTTGAAAGCCCTCACGTCAATGGTCCCCGTTGCTCCCGCTGCCAGCGTGAGGCCGGTGGGAGGCATGGGGAATCCCCCGATGTTCAATTCATAGAGAGCGGTCGGCGCCGTGGCCACTATTGTGATCGGAAGGTTGCTTTGGTTGATGATAGAAACGGATTTTGTGGGAGCTGTGACGGGGGTGCCACAATCCACGATTTGCCCGAAATCTAGGTTCGCCGGAGTGACAGTGACCAGCGGCAACCGACGCTCTGCTTCAAGTGTGAAATACGCGCTGGCTCCGCAGGGAATTCCGAACCAGCCGACACTGCCGCCGAACTTACCACCCGTGCCGACGGGGGGACGGAAGGTAATATACGCGACAAACGGTTTGTTGGGATCGGCTTCGATAACGATCGGCGTGGTCAGGGACGGATCCCAGAAAAAGCCTGTCGGCAGGTTGGGGAGCTTGTCGAATATGACCTGCTCGGAGCCGTTATTGGTTATGGAAACTTTTATTTTTCCACTTTCTTCGCAATTAGCCAACAGGAGGCTGGCCGGCTCCACGTTCGAGTTCAGCAGCAACTGGTTAAAGGTCGAGCCCGTCAGGGTCGTGCTTTCCGTCAAGTTGCACTGCGCGGTGTTGAACTGGATAGCGGCGGAGAATGTACCTCCCGTGACGGGATGGAAACGCACGTACACCTTTTTTGATTCCCCCGGGAGGAGGGAAAACGAAGACTGGAAGGATTCGATCTCGAAGGGTGCCGAGGTCGTAACCGCCAGGCTTAGTATTGCGGTTCCGGTATTCGTGACGGAGAATACTTTGGGCGCGGAATATTGCCCCACGCAGGTCGTATCGAATACGTAGGGTGGTAAAGGGCCGCCGCCGAGTATCTCAACCGTGAACGCCGGATGGCGACGCTTTCCCCTCAATTCTACACGCAAGTCGGAGGAGCATTCACCGAAGTCAGCGGTCACACCCAGCATGGAAACAACCGAATCGGCCCCGTTGACTTCCATTCGTACGGTGACGGACAAGGTGCTATTGGCCGGAAGCGATGTAGGCGTCGTAACGAGGGAAAAACCGTTCGGAACCTGGAAAGACAGGGTGGCATCCACGTTGGTGTTGTTAGTCAACTCCAGCACCTGTGTCGGGGGAGATGCTGAACAGTCATAAGTGGTGCCGAAATCAAATACTGTGTTGTTGACGGTCAGGAGGGGTGCGACGCGCGTGCCGCGAAGAGTGAAGATCACCTGGCGACCGCAACTGTCGCCGGTCAGAATGACATTCTTTGTGATCAAGCCGTGTTCGGAGGGAGGAGGCGCGAACTCCAACAGCATGGTGGCGCTGTCCCATGCAGCGACGGTCAAGGGAAACATCGAGGGGGTTGCCAGCTTGAACGAGGTCCCCAGGTCGGGAGCGCTGGAAAAGTGCACGGGGGTGGGGCCGCTGTTCACGATCTGCACCATGGTGAAATTCCGCGCCTTGTCCTGGCAACCTAAAATCTCCGGCTGTCCGATGACGTTTACGGCCAACTGGGACTGCCCGACGATCAATATTACCGGCACTTCGACGGGGTTTACTTGTGAAGCCGGTGAGGAAATAATGATGTTTCCTGCGTGCGAGCCTACGCAAGGCACTTCCGCGTCATCGATCGAGACATAGAGCGAATCATCTCCGGTTCCGGAAGTCTTGGAGAATTTCAACCAAGGGACGTCGGCGGTCACCGTCCAATCGTGGCAAGCTGCGCCCCCAGCGAATACTTTCAGCATTTGAGGCGCAGTAGTTGTC
This sequence comes from Bacteroidota bacterium, assembly GCA_024276335.1. Lineage (GTDB taxonomy): Bacteria > Bacteroidota > Ignavibacteria > SZUA-365 > JAADGX01 > JAADGX01. Next base: position 2,465 of record JAJRXL010000345.1, on the reverse strand, counting down.
GTATCTACGAAGAATGTATCAATGACCGAGGTGGTAAGGGGAAATGCTCGTTTCGTGAATTCTGCGGTGATGGATTTGTCCGCGTCCATGGTGACCACGGTGATGGGGATAATACCCGCGGCGTCCCCGCTCCACCGGCGAAAAGTGTAACATGTATCCACGGTCGCTGCAAGGAGTGTAACCGTGGTGCCCGGCGCATAATCCGGCTGGTTGGGAATGGCGATGATAGAACCTGTTCCGAACGGATCGACATCAAGGGTCAGCTTGTAACGCGTAACGGGCGTGATGCCGCCGAACGTGAGTGTTACGAAAAACTTGGTCATCCCCGAGGGCACCTGGAACATGCCTTGCGTGCTCATATCCACGTAAACGGCAGTGGTGTCGGGGTAGCTGACAAGAACAGCCGAATTGATACCGACGGGAAGGGGGTTGGACCACTGGATCCACATCGTCGAAGCGGCGGCGGATTTCTGCAAGAGGATCTCGTACCGCTGTGTAATTGGTTGTGGCGTATAAATTCCCCTGAAGTCTGACAGGACCCCGGTTCCGAGAATAGAGGGTGTTCGAATGTCGGTGTCGATCAGCCTGGCATCGAACGTAAGAGGCGGCGGCGGGGGGATCATCGCCTCGGAAAGCCATGGATCGATGCCATCCGTAGCCGTGGCGTTGATACCGACCCGCAGAACCTGCGAATTCCCAATGTTATCGAGTACGGTCATTCGCAATCGAATGTCCTGAGCGGAGCTCATCGAGCCGAGGATCAGCAGTCCAATGATCATCATCGCCGGGGCCCGGTTGAGCCGTCTCAAATCGAATTTCAAGGGTTTCATACCTCAGTCCTTAAAAGTTACTTTAACGGAGTTCTTGTTTGCCAATATTTTACAACAAATTACGGGAATTTTAGAGCCAGTGTCAATACGTAGGGAGAAAAAAATCACAAAAAAATGCTGATCATAAAAAACCACGATATTTCACAAAAATGCCGAATAATGCCCATATTGAGCACTAAATAAGTTACTTGTATTAAGGGAATAGTATTTATAGTAGAATGTTGTTATCAGCACGCTTATGGATTTCATCCCTTTTTCCGTCCCCATGACTTTTGCCATGCATGCAGTCTGGAACGCGCGGAGAGGCTGGGTGACGACAAATTAATAGTTCCTTATCGAATTGCTTGAATTCTCCTACAGGGGATTGTATATTGAAGAGAGTTTCACGTACAGCATCCCAAACGTCAAGAATGAGGGAGTTATGAAATGCATCAGTGCGACGTTTGCCTTTGTTTTCGGTCTGTTGCTGGTTTTTCCGGCTTCTGCCCAGGACCCTTCCTTTGACCTCAATGCCTATCGCTCGTACCTGGAGTCGCACACCGATCTCAATGCCGACGGGCTGATGGTAGAGCACCGGGCGCCCTTGTTTCGCGCCAGGGCGGGAATTCCGGGTTCCATCGCGTACCTTGATTCCACTGTCATCAAGCTCGGCCTGACCGTTGATGAGCAGGAACTGTTGCGGGCCAACGGGTTCATGGTGTCGGAGCGCCTGTCGGAACCGAGCTTTATCAAAGCCTTCGCAAAAGTATGGCACGAAGACCTCCCGCTGTTTATAAGCACCGATGCTATCCTTCACGCACTCCATCGTTCATACGACAATATTCTTAAATCGACCGAGTTGGATATCCTGTTGCCTGCCCTGTCGCGGGCGCTCGACCTGATGCGCGGTGGAATTCGCGGCTTGATGTCGAAGTATCCGCAACAGGAGATGGCTGTGCCGGTACGGGACGTGGACGTGTTTCTTGCGGTGGCAAGGGCACTGCTGGCGGGAGAGTGGGAAGGGGATCCGGTTTTTGGCGAAAACCGCACACAGGTCAATGAACTACTCGCCCTCGTCCAGGCCGAGAAACCGGTGCAGGTCAAGCTGATGATGGGCACGCCGCGTCTCCTGGATTTCAGCCAGTTTACCGTGCGCGGTCATTATACCGACAAGCGCTACCCGAAACTGGCGTCGTATTTCCGGGCCATGATGTGGCTCGGGCGCACAGAGATCCTGTTTACCAAGCCCGTGGCCCAAGACCAGCCCATTCCCAACGAAGAAGACTTGCAACGGCAGACAATCGACGCGTTTCTTCTCCGAGAGTTGGCCGGTCGGGATTCGGCGCGTTCGTACTTGGATATCATCGACGATGTCATTACTAACCTCGTGGGCGACTCCGACAACGTCACGCTCCGGCACCTGGACCTGCTCGCTTCCGAGATCGGCCTCCAGCGTGCCGATGAACTTTTGGCTGGCGAAAGGCTCCGCGCGTTCCGGCAGGCGCTGGCGGAGAAGAGCTTTGCGGTACAGCGCATCAACTCGCAGATACTCGTTTCGAACCCGGTATCACCCGTGCAGGTGCGTCCCCCGTCGGTGTTCATGCTCATGGGCCAGCGGTTCATTATCGATTCATATATCATGGGCAACGTGGTTTA
>JAJRXL010000344.1 GCA_024276335.1 Bacteroidota bacterium | reverse complement strand
TCGGGTTATTGGTTTCAGCCTTCACGTCGACCGGGAATCGAGGTGCGGTTTGTCCCGGTATGCCCCGTTTACCAGGAAGAGAATGCCTGTAAGCGCCGCGGGGCCGGAGATGACAAGCACGGCGGTCCAATGAAAATTTCCTCGGAAAAACACCGGATACATTGCCGCCAGGAGCAGGAACAGGAATCCTCCGATCCATTCCCAACGCCAGGCGATCACAAGAACAACCAGGACGATTCCCGTGGGAACGAGGTGTATCAGCAGGGCGAGTGCGGTTTCCCATAAACCATACCCCTCACCGAACACGTCGAAAGAGAACAGGCTTAGGAGCACGGCGAACAGGAGTCCAAGGGCTCTAGGAGCCCAGTACAGCGCTCGTTTAGTCATTCTGTTCATGCCCGGAAATATACGAGGAAATGGCAAACTCAGCTACATCTCTGTCGGGAGCATAAACACATCGTCAGGGTTTCTTTTCAATCCACAAGTATCCGAAAGCCAGCGCTTCCAGGACGGAGGCGCTCATCAGTGTCGCTACACCTCCCGCCGCCAACCATCCCCGTCGGAGCGGATCGCGCCAGTCTTTTCGCGCTCTCCATGCTTGCCAAATGCCCAGCGGAGTGGTAAGCGCAACGGCCAGCACCGCCACACCGGGCATTCCCGCAAGGTAGAGCACGGGAAGAACCACGTACCCCAGGAGCAGAAAGAGGTTATGCATCACGGGCGCTCCTCCACGGAGCCGGACGACCAGCGTATTCTTCGCTGTCGCAGCGTCACTCTCGATATCGGGAAAGGCCACCGCCATCATGGATGAGAGCTGGAAGCACGCCAGGGGAATCAGGGCGGTGAAAGGGATGCCGTCCAATGTCCCCGTCTGCAGCAGGTAACCCGTCACGGGGGTCAAACCCGCCATGACAGTCGTCGCAGTCAATTCACCCAGGCCGCGCGAATGAAAGCGAAACGGTGGAGCGCTGTAGCCCCAAGCCAGGATCAGCATGGCGGCGAAGATGAAAAGAAATACTGAATCCGTCGGCGTAGTGATCGCCAGGATGACAATAAAGGTGATCGCCGCTAAACACGCCGCACCCGCCGCCACCAGCGCGGACCGGGGAGGAAGGTCCCCGTCGGGCAGAACACGGCTCCCGCCTGTAAGGAAGGTTGGCGACGTGTTGGCCCGGTCCGTTTCGAGATCGAAGTATTCGTTGGCGAAGTGCGTCATCGCCTGGATGGAAGTGACGGCGAGTTGTCCCCAAAGGTACGCCCACCAGTCGAAGACGTCGCCCCGGTAAAGCGCCATCGTAACGCCCAGTCCGTACATGACCACCCCGCCGCCCAGGAAGAACGGGCGACTGAGCCTGACGTACGCGATGATCTTCCCGCTCAAGCTCACCGGCTCGTAACCACCATTTTCCGAACCCGTGCCTGTCTCCCCATGGTCAGGCGATAGAAATACACTCCGGGTTTGACTGATACGCCGTTGTCGTCTCTCCCGTCCCAGGTTACAACGTGTGAGTCCTGGTCCATGATTACGTCCGCGAGCACGCGCACGGTTCTGCCCAGGAGATCGAATACTTCCAACCGTACATTGCCAGAGCGGGGAAGATGAAAACCGATACGCGTGACTGGACAGGCGGGATTCGGATAACTTGCATCGAGTCGAACCCCGTTCGGCGCGCGGTCAAACGGCGAAGAAACGCCCATCAAGACCGGGTACCGCGAGCGTTGAGCATAAATATCCGTGTTCCCGTTACGCGTGGAATGGTACGCGATCCATATCCATCCGTCGGAGGTCTTGGTGATGCGTGAATACTGGTTCACACCGCCGGTTGGCGGCAGCGGTATCTCCTGTAGCCAGGTTCCCTTGTCCCTTTGCCGGAGCAGGACGTTACGGTCGAATTCGGTATACGTCAGCCACAGCTCTCCATCCTCGGCGCTGAGACCCGCAACGTAGTTCAACCGGCGGGTAGGGATACTGTCGATCAACGGCTCCTCCATCGTCCACGCGTTGCCATCGTAGAGCCGGTACCACATGGTTGTTGACTTGTCGGGATATTCCCGGTGCCAAACCAGCATAATCCTGCCTCCCGGGAGCGCTATCAGGGCCGGGTAGTTGTCGTTCAAGTAATGCCGCGTCATGCGCGCCGGGGCCGTCCAGCCCGTATCGTGATGAATCGATACGAATACCTCGTAGCCTCCACCGGCGCGGCTGGAACTCCAGGCAAGCATCATGCGCCCGCCCGCCCGCCGACCCAGGTACGGATAGAGATCTTCCGCCTTGCTGTTGGTCAAGTTCGCCTGGGCCGACCACGACGATCCATCAAAGACCTTTGAGAATATCTCGTACCTCCCGTTACGGCGGGAACGCCACGCCACGACGATGTTGCCATCATCGTTCTCGTTAATGGTCGGATCCAGATCCATCTGCTGCTGGTTGGTCAGGCGCCGGGGCGAGGACCATGTCGCGCCGCCATCGGAGGATATCTTGTAATAAATTTCCCAATTACCATTGCGCCCCGAGCACTAGGCCAGCCACAACCCGTGCTTCGACGATTCGAAAATCGCCGGACGGATATCTTCACTTTTTTGAACCGTCAACCGGCGCTCGGACGCGCTCGAGAACAGCGCTGTTTCATCCGTGAAGAAGGCCCGTGTTCCCGAGTACGCGCTCTCCCCGTCGGCATTCACCGACCGGACTCTCCAGTAGTACCACGCGCTGTCGGCCAAGGCGCCCGGGACCACGAACAAGGTGTCGGTAATTCCATCAAGGGTAACCGTCGTGGTTGATAGAGGGAAGCCCGGTTTCGTGGAGTACTGGAGCGTGTAGGTTTCCACCCGTTCCGACGGATACCAGGACAGGCGCGGCGTCAGTTCGGAAAGCACGGCCCTGTCGGGAGGACTCGCAAGAACAGGCGTTGCGGGAAGCACGGTTGTGGAACGAATCCAGATCGGGCTGGACCAAATTCTGTCGCCATCGCGCTGCTCCGCCGTGACAAAGTAGAAATTCTCACCAGGGGGCGGCGTGATTACCGGGGTCCAGCGGGAGGTGGCGTTCCCGGGCGAGGTCCACTGGACCGGTAAGCCGTTTTGGTACAGGACGATTTGGCATGTAACGTCACCGGAATCGGGATCCATGATCTCGATGGAAAACGAAACTGTCCCCTCGTGCGCGAACGAGTCGCCCATCCAATGCCCTTCCGCCTTGAAGCGCAGTTCCATGTTCCGGTCATACGTCGAATACGTGCGGTGATTGCGCATGGCATCCAGCACCGCTTCCCTGGTCAGTTCCTTCGCCAGGAGCGCGGTCCAGCAGGGACCATCACCCCAGTTGGGCCTGTGATTGTCCTGAGACCCGTCCGTGCCCACGTGCCACCCCTTGCGCAGCATCTCGATATACATTGCCTGTTCGATGTCGTTGCGCACCTCGACACCGTTGATACCCTTGTCGCCGACGGTCGAGAACGCATAATTTCGCAATGTTCCCGCCCGCGGATGGTTGAGATTCGCAGTGTAACCGCCTTGTTCCAGCTCCGCGTACAGGGAGTCGAGACTTGCCGTCGGGGCCGTGAAGACGTGGTCGGCATCGAACACGTTACAGTGCGCGAGACCGGAGGTCCACTCCTGCCCGGCGATTCCCACGAATTTTCCGGGCTGGGTGAACGCATCCGCCTGCCGCCGGATGTCCTCGTACTCGATAGAAGTAAGCCAGATTTGATGATCGGTGACGGCCATGAAATCCAACCCCGCGGAATCGCGCGCATAGCCAAATGCGTCGGCGGGCTTTTTCTTGCCATCGGTATAGGAGGTATGGGCGTGGAGATTGCCGAAAAACACTTTCAGCGTCGAATCCGCATTCTCCGGGAAAGACCGGGGCTGGGCATGGATATCTGTGCATGACAGCAGGAAAACCAACAAGGCGATCCAGGCAGACACCAGATGAAAATAACGAGGTACTACCATCGACATCACTCCGTAAATGGAGAAAATCGTAAGGTCCAGGCATCCTTCACGACCGGCTGCCCCCGACACCCATCAAGTAATCAATGGAATATAACTATAAGGGAACTTCTAAAAACCAGTCATTGCAAAGCAATCTGCGAATTTGGACGAGATTGCATCATCCGCCTGCGGCGGACTCGCAATGACGATGTTCAAACCGTGTCTTTAGAAGTGTCCTATAACGTAAACGTGTACGTATATTTCACGAGTACGGTACGGTTGCCGGAGAGGGGCGGGACGGGGCTCCGTCGATAACGGTTCGTATTCAGACCTTCGTCGTACACCAGGTACAGGTCGTTGCCTTCGCGGGGATTATACCGGAATCTCAGGTTGGCGATGACGGCTTCGCGCACGCTGTTGTACTGGACGAACGCCACGATCGAAACCTCGGTACTGAACATCAACGTGGTGCGGACACGTGCGATATGCACCGTCAACTGCTGGTTCCGGGCGGGGAACCACACGCGGTAATATTGATAGGCGCCGCCGAGTTCAAGTGAAGACGAGATGCTCCAGCTCGGGGATACGCCCAGCGACACATTCCAGCCGTCGTAGAAAGAACCGGCGTCGAGATTCATCCCCACGTAGAAAAGATCTCCGAAAGGCGTAGAGAATCCGCTGCTGATACCGTAATACCGGTATCTCCCGGCGGGAATCTCCACCTCGTCAGACAGCGCGAATGTATCCGGTTCATCGTAGAACATCCGTACGGAGACATTGCCTGTATAGCCGACCTTCGTTGTGAAATCCCACCCGGGACCGATTTCATAGGATTCCGCTGATCCGTCTCCGTTGCGCAGGAAAACGAACCCGCTCAGGAAAACCTGATGCCGCAACAGGGTTGATTCTTCGCCCGGGATCCAGCCGTACCAGACGCGGTTTCCGAAGCGGGTATAATCCTCCCGGAGTTCAAAACCCATGCCCGGATTATAGTCTTTGCCTGCGCGGGAATAACCGAGATTCAATCCGAATCCGTCTATTGTCCGCCTCTCCCAGTTGACACGCACGCGCGCAGGATCGAGCGATATCGGATCATTCGCCTTCCCGTTCTCAAACGTCTGCGCCCATTTCGCCACGATATAATCATCTTCGCTCAGGCGGAAAATACCGTCCAGCCCATAGGCCACGTTGCTTTTCCCATCCATGCCCAGGCGCGAAGTGACGATTCCGCCCACGTACGTGTTTTCGTTGATTATTCGTCGGCGCACACGTAGGACGCCGAAGTTTTCCGAGGCGAGGTCATCGACCGGGGCAGTCTGCATGGAAAGGAAGCCCAGGTCCCACGGCCCAACACGGCCGACCAGACGCGCTCCACCATAGATTCGAACGGGTCTGCCGTCTCGAATCCCGATACGCCTGCTGTAAAACAGGGATGTTGGTCCTCCTATGTTGAAATCGAAATTGCTCGAACGCTCCTGGAAAAACAAGCGTTTCTCCGGGAAAAACAACGAAAAGCGCGTGAGATTGACCTGCTCGTCGTCTGCTTCCACCTGTGCGAAATCCGTGTTGACGCTGAGATCCAGCGTGAGGTTATCGGTAAGACCGTACTTGATATCAACTCCGGCCTCCCGGACAAGATCGTTCATGCGATCATAGGCCGTTTC
>JAJRXL010000343.1 GCA_024276335.1 Bacteroidota bacterium | reverse complement strand
ACCGCCCAGGTGGGTGATACCCCGCACCTTGTCATGATCGAGAACAATGGTGCCGCCACGCGGGTATTGCTCCGGGGTAAGAAGCCCGTTATAGCCGTCTCGAATCCCGATGCACTCCCATCCCCTCCGCATGGCACACAGAACCGCGGATCGAATGACCGCGTTTAAGCCGGGAGCGTCGCCGCCCCCCGTGCAAATGGCAATGCGCTTGATGGCCGTGGGAGGAGTAATTTTTATCGGTTCTTCTTGTTGGACGTTCATGGGTATCTGCGTTTGTGTTTTTGGTATGTACTTGCTGAAGATGAATTCAGTTTCTCATGGCCGACGGACAAGCCGGGCGGCAAACGAACCATCCATGCGATGCTGGTGTGGGTATGTTTGCACGAAACCTTCCTGGTTGATCAGTTGTGGGGGAATACGTCCCACGGCACTCTCGATGGCGAATTCGGGATGGCTCTGCAAGAACCAGTGGACCTGCTCCTGGTTCTCTTCCGGTTCGGTCGTACACGTGCTGTACACGAGAACGCCGCCCGGTTTGACAAAACGCGCCGCGGCGTCGAGGATGTTGCGCTGGAGTTCCACGAGTTTTTCGATGTCGTCGGGATCCCGTCGCCACTTGATGTCCGGTTTCTTGCTCAGCACGCCCAGGCCGGAACACGGCGCGTCAACCACGACCTTGTCGACGGGCGGGAAGTCCATCGCGGTGATGTCTCCCTCTACCGGTTCGATAATCGTGATCCCGAGCCGGTCAGTGGATCGCCTGAGCAAGTCGAGTCGAGAAGCGTACCGGTCGACGGAATAGATACGCCCCTCGTTTTTCATCAGTTCGGCCGAATGCAGGCTTTTTCCGCCCGGGGCTGCACAGGTATCCAGGATCGTCTCTCCGGGTTTGGGATCGAGCAGGAGCGAAACAAGCCCCGCGCTTTCGTCCTGGACGGTAAACATACCGCTGAGGAACAGGTCGGAAGACCGGAATCCGGGGATGTTGCGCACGGTAATGTACTCCGTGAGGTAGCGGCACCGACGGTAATCAATACCTTCTTCCACAAGCCTGTCCACGAACGCTTCGTAGTCGGTTTTCAACCGGTTGTAACGCAAGGTCAGGAATGGACGCTGATTGTTGGCCTTGAGAAGCGACTCGGTTTCCTCGAACCCAAAGCGCTTGTGCCACCGCTTGACCAGCCACGTCGGGTGCGAATGGACGACGGAGAGATACTGCAGTTCGTCATTCGTCGCCAAGGGATACCGGATGTTCTCGATGTTTCGCGCGATGTTTCGCAGCAGGCCGTTCATGGTCGAGGCCAGTTTCTGTCCCCGGTACTTCTTGATGAATTCCACTGCTTCGTTGACCGCGGCGTGATGAGGAATGCGGGAAAGATAGAGAATTTGGTACAAGGCGACACGGAGCGCGTTCCTGACGTTCGGTACGACCTTGACGTACTGTCCACGGTAGAATCCGGTCAAGACCCAGTCCAGCTTGGAAGTGTGACGCAGGACGCCGTGCACGAGCTCGTTGAGCAGGCGCTTGTCCATGGGGTTGAGATCGGAGTTCCGCATTTCCGATTCGAGCAGCTTGTCGAGGTAGGCGTCCGTTCGCTCGACACGTGTCAGGATGCGCACCGCGATACCGCGCACACCGCGATACAGGTCTTCCGTTTCTTCCAGCCTTGTCATCATGTGGCTTCCATTCGTTGGTTGACCGCAGCTTTCCGGTTCCTGCTGGTGGCGTGAAACACGGACGTGAGCAAACCGGTCTCCGCTCCTGTCAGTTCTTTCCGACGCCGCTTCATGACGACGGCGGCGGTTCGCAGGAAGCGTTCCAGGTCGTATTCCTGGAACCCGTCGCTGCCGCCCCAGGAGAACGCCGGAATGAACTTCGGCGGGTATCCGCCGCCGAACACATTCGCGCCCACGCCGACGCAAGTACCTGTATTGAACATGGTATTGATGCCGGTTTTTACGTGGTCGGCAGCAATAAGGCCCAGGAACTGGAGCCCGGTGTCCTCTTCCACGCCCTCGGTGGCCATGCGCACGGGGCCGTAGTTATTCTTCAAATCGCTGGTGTTGGTATCGGCTCCCAGGTTCACCCACTCGCCCAGGAAGGAGTGTCCCAGGAATCCATCGTGCTGCTTGTTGGAGTATCCCTGCACGATCGATCCTTCGATTTCACCGCCCACCTTGCACATCGGGCCGATCGTCGTACCTTCGTAGATCCTGGCCCCGGCTTTCACCAGGCTGCCCTGACCGATACAAGCGGGTCCGATGATTACGGCGTTTGCCATGATACGCGCGTCCTTCCCGACCACGACGTTGCCCCGCGAAGCATCCAGTACAACGCCCGCTTCCACCCTGGCCCCGGCTTCGATCACGATGTTGTCCCGCGATTCCAGCACGGCGGCGAGCGATACGTCAGCAGCCGGGTGAATGTCCGCCTGCAGCAACGCGGCGTCGGCCTGCAAGATTTCGAGATTGAGACGGACGAGGTCCCATGGACGCGAAACCATCGCACAAGCCATTTCCCGTACGGAAAACCGGTCGAGGCTCGCGTGATCGAAATGAAAAACGCCTTCCCGGATCGAGTATGCATTTGTATGACGGGCATGGAGAGCGATGACATCCTTACCCCGAACAATCACCGTGTCCCGCGGCAATGAAGTGACCTGGCTCATTTCGTCGGTGGTCAATATTGCGCGACCATTGAGGAACAGCATATCCGTGCCGGGCTCGGGATTCACCTCGATACCGGCATGACGCTCCCAGGTTACATCCAGGAGCAGCTCCCTGGTCTGCAAGAGAATGCTATCTCCGACCAGGCGTTGCAACCGCTCCAACGGTGTAAATAATCCGCAGCGAAGCTCGAACACGGGATGAAGATAAGTCAACGGGTACAGGGCAGTGTATCTGTTATCCTCAAACAAGCATATTCTCATGGGCGAAACATCCTTCTTCATTCAATGAAAAATGTACAAAGGGATGGAGGGAATAACAACAGCGGCAAAATTCCCCTTACGGCAAGAATATTGCCGTGGCGTGGTACGCGGAAGGTGGGAGTTTACCTCAAGTCCAGGAGAGCTTCACTCTCGTTGTACAAGCCCATGCGATATAACACGGTGCGGGCAAGCTGCCGGTATTCAGGGATCCATGGCGCCATGATAACGGCTTGTCGATATTCTTCGAAGGCGTCGCCGAAAAGGCCGAGGTTCTCGAAATACGCGCCCCTGATGATATGGAAAGCGACGGAATCGGCGCCCATGTTTTCCAATGCCTCGTCAAGGCGCTGCAACTCGCTTTCGATCGTTTTGACACTGTCCTCGTCGAGGATCATGAAGGAAACCGGGTCCGTATCCATGCCATCAGACATCCGTTCAATGCGCCAGTAGTACGTTTGATTCCTGGCGAGGTCGGGCGCCCCGCCATCATATGGAAAGGAAGTGGAGTCCAGGACCAGCGAAAAGAGAGGATTCAGGCTGCTGTCGAAGAGAGTGAATTGGTAAGTTTCATCGACATCCCCGATCCATTTGAATGTAGGTTGTGCCGTTCGGACAGCACAGGCCCGTGGATAATACGCATTGAAATCCGCTTCTCCTCCCCGCACGGCTCCCATGATATTCACGGGTTTGCGTTTATCCTGGGAGCGCAGGCGGTCGCCGAGGTAACTCATGATCTGGCTCATCGTACCGGACCGGGAATCGCCGGTATTGGGAGGGGCGATTTCCCGCAAGGACACGGTGCGGTTTTCATCGATGCTGAGCAGACGTCGTTTTTTGTACATCATCTTCACGTAGGAACCGAAAGAAGTGCGCACCCTGTCACGGCCCTTCAACACCAACCCCACGTTGACCGGTTTCCATCTGCCCCGTCCACTTTTATATTCGACTTTCCCCTTAATATTGATAACGACGAAGTCCTGCGTCCACGCTCCACTTGTAGTGAGAAAGAGCACAACGAGGATCCAGGCACATCTGTATTGCATACGCATCGCAACACTCCTTGGTAAGCAAAACCGGCTAGGTGAATATGTAGAAAACACGCATATCTGTCAACATGCATTCAGAACGAAATATCAATGTGCGACGGACGAACGATCGGGGTAGAAATCCGAAAAGTGTTTTTTGAACCAGGAAAGCACGGTGGGGGGAAGAACCGGCTCACAGGCCACCGTTTCTCCGAAGTACGCGGGCAGGGGCTCAAGGAGCTCCTGCTTGTGAATAAGCCCGGCAAAGAAAAAGTACTCCTTTCGTTGGTGGACTTTACAAGCAGCATAAACACCGAGAGGACCCGCAGGGATTTCATTTCCATCCTGGATAAACACCACGTTACCGATTTCTTGAAATGCAAGGGGACTTGTCAGAGCGCCGTGCATTGTTCCGGGTTGTACCGGGACGCCGGGGTTCGGTTCCCGCGTTCTCACGTCGATATTTAGGTAATCGGAGAAATCACGGCAAAACATTCGCCAGCAATGCGGTCGAATAAGTTCCCATTCTTCGGCGTACACGTAGGCGTTGAATCGTTCCGTTCGCGCGGCCAGGAACTGGTCTTTCATGTAGGCATCCCGAAGGTGTAGTATCTTTTTCCCGTCCAGGAACGGGTAAAAGTATTCGTGGGCATCGCGAGAAGGAGTGGTGCAGGCGGTTCGTACGCCGGGCAGGCGGTTCTTCCATTCGTCCAGGCGGGCAAAACGCATTTCCCTCCACGGGATCGTGCCCGACTGGGCCAGGCGCGCCCACTCGTAGGCGAGAGTGTAGTGCAGCATGTACAGGCCTGCATGCACGGTGGCCGTGTAGCCAGGTAGGGGTTCATCATCACTGTAACTGAGGATGAAGGGTTTGAGAGGAACTTCCGGGCAGGAACGGAACCGACGCGTGGCCCGGCGCTTGTCTATGGAAAAATGAAGCTTGGCTGCGCCAATGTATGCGGGAATGAAGAAAAACACACCGGTGCCCAGGAGGTGGTAGCTGATCTTGATTCCCAGGTAAAAGAACGCAATGATCGGGAGGAAAAAGAACAGCACTGCTTCGGTAACAAGGACAAGGCCTACCAGTGCAGCAGAACTCGTCATGGTCCTGGTTTTCGACCTGATGTTTTTGTATAACACCATGCTCAGGTACGTGATGAACAACAGGATGAGCCAATCCACGTACCAGGGAACGGCGTAGATCGATTTGCCCTCGAGAATCATGTTGAGGATGTTGGCCTGGATCAGCACGCCCGCCATATCCGGTCCCTCGACACCGATCCTTGTTCCGTATTGCGAACCCACGACGGTCTTTTTTCCCATAGGCGTCTTATGTGTATCGTCGAGGTAAATCAAACCTCTTTCGTTGACGAAGCCGATTAAAACCAGCGAGCCATCGAACCAGTCGGCATAGTACTGAGGGTGTTCGATAAAATCATCCATATCCGCAATCTGGAATTCCTGGTAAGTCCCGGAGTAGTAGATGATTTCCGTGCGTTCCGGTCCTTCGAGATAAGGCCGTACGAGCGCACTGTCGTAAAGCATCGCCACCGCTACGGGTAGCGCAGGAAGCTTTCGCCCCTCGATCACGCGGAAAGGTGCGAATCGTCGGACCACCTCGTCGTCATCGACCACGAGGTTGGCGTACCCGTAGTTCCGGACGCGCTGCTTGATGTCCGGATCCACATTGATGACCAGCTTGTGTGTCTGTTCGTCGAATCCAGTGGCCAACACCACGTTGCGCGTGTCCGCTAGGGCTTGCTTGAGGGCATCGATTTCGTAGCGACGTTCGGGCGGGAACTGTTCGAAGTGCAAGCGATCGAAGAACACGTCGATACCGATGGCCTTCGCTCCCATCTCCTGTAGGAGGTACAAGGCCATGGCGATCTTGCCGTCCGGGGCGGGGTTCACTTCGCCGATGTTCAACACCACAATGCGGGGGTCGCTGAATTCCTTGTTGCGCATGGCGAAGATCGCGTCCAGGCTGATATCCTCGATGTTCAGGAAGTCCAGGCGATCGAATACCGGGCTCAGGAACGAGGTCGGATCCGCCTCGGGCAGGTAGTCCTTTATCAGGAACAAGCCCTTGACCAACAGCATAACGATCAAGGTGGCCGTCAGGTAGCGCGGATCGAAAAGTTTTTTCCAGATTTGTTGGTACATGGTTCAAGTCAGTGACGACGGTGACGCGTTTCAACCCCGTAAAACATAGCCCCGTCCCGGTGGAATAACAAGTACTTACCGCGGGCCTGTGCCCGGTTGAGTAGAGAAACCTACCGGCGAACCATGGAAGACGGAGTGTGGACGGCGGTGCCGTCTGTGAGGTCGAACGTGAAGAGCATTCCGAAGTACCAACGCCATTCGTGTCCGTTGGTGATGGATTGTCCGTTGATCTCTTTGGTTACATCGTCGAGGCCATAGGCGCCGCTGAAGAAAATGCTGGTGGGATACATTGAGAAAGAATACGCTTCCAGGCGAATCTCGAACCCGGCGTCGCGTTTCAGGTTCCGACGCAAGTGATCCAGGCTCCACGAACCCGTCCAGGCGTCGCCTGCCTCGAAAAAGAGGCTGCCGTAGAGCTTGTCGAGCAGGATGTGGCCGACGCGGTAGCCGATCTCAGCAAAGATCGGGAACCGATACGTGAGCGCGCCGGTGAGAACTTCGTTACCGGCAAGGGTATAGAACGAATACCCTTTCATTCCCGTAATACCACCCGCGTAGAAATCAAAGAAGTAATTGACCGGCGGACCGGGAATGGTTGCCGCGCGAAAGTTTGCCGCGAGGGTGTGCCGACCGCCCGGCAGCCGGATACTTTCCATCCACTGCAGGTCGAACCGGTGAAAATTGAAATCCTTGTATTTCGGTACAAGGAGCCCGTTTTCTATGACAAACTCGCCGTCCGGATTGAACTCGTTCATCTCGTACCGGTACGAGAACCTAATCCTGCGTCCGACGGGGTTGATCATGGCGTCGCGGGCGGGGTGAATGTTCCGATGATAGATCGACAGTGAAAAGTAATTGCCGATGAGATAGAGAAATTCCGAGGAGGGAATGTACTGACCGGTTTCAGGATTGACGAAGCCGTCCAGCCCCGAGGAATAACGGCTGTGGGTGAAACCGATATCGAGCTTCGTGCGCACGTTGAAGATGTTGTGCCGGATGTGGGCGGCGAATTCGAGCATGTTGAAATTCACCCCGGCGTTGACGGTATCCAGGGGAAACTCCATCGGCGTTTCCGATTTGCGCGTGACGTTTATTCCTTCCAGTGATAACTCCGGGTACAGGCCGAGGGAACCCAGCAGGGGTAATTCGTTCCTGAAGTTGAATACGAGGAAAAGATCGCGCTCGCCGAGAATGTTGATGGCGCCGCCCGCCATTAACTCGTACCGCCCCAGCACGTCGGAGGAGGAAAGAAAGAGGCCGGGCTTGAGCAGCTCCAGGCCGCTGCTCCGCTTGTTGTAAGTATCCACCCGCAGGAAGGGGAAGAACATCATGTTCTCGAAAACGTTCCGGTACTTGTGCGGTTTAACCGGTGGCAGTTTCGTGTCATCGAAGTTGCGTAACGGCGTCCAATCGATTGTGCCTGAATCGGTGTTCATGAGGGAAGACAGCTCGTCTGCTTCCGGCAGGTACCGCGCACCTTCTGTTACGAGCGGCACCGGGTTCCTCAAGGTGGCGAGTTTGTAGCCGGAAGCGGTGTAGAGTGCGTAGGCCAGAATACTGTCGCCGCTCATGGCAGGCATGAATGCGCCGCCGATGACGTTTGTCAGTTGTTCAACGGCGCCGGTGGCCGGGTCGAGGCGGTAGATGTTGAAGATGCCGGTCCGGTCGCTGGCAAAGAGGATATTTCCGTTGTCGGTGAATCGCGGGTCCCGGTTGTCCTCGGGGCCTTGAAGCAGGACGCGGAGATCACTTCCGTCGGGCTTGACGACGGCGATGGTGCGCTGTTCACGGGGAGCGTATGCGAAGAGGATTTTCTCCCCGTCAGGCGACCAGCGCGGCGTGAACGCCTGCTCACCGTACTTGAAGCGAGTTACCCGCGCGAAGTTTTTTCCACCGGCGTCCACGATCCCGAGATTGACCGAGCCGTCCTTTTCGAAAACGAATACGATGCGCTTGCCGTCTGGTGAGTAACAGGGATTGTAGGCGCGGAGACCGTGCGTGATCCTGTGCTCCTTCTTCGTGGAGAGATCGTAGCGATACAGGTCGTAGAACAGGTATCCTTCGACGCTTGGAGTGTTGTACTTGGAGTACACGATGGATTGCCCGTCAGGCGACCAGGAAAGCATGGAGTTCGTTCCGCCGATGAGGCGGGTTTCTTTTCCGGTCTCCAGGTCGATGGTGAAAAGACTGGATTGACTGAACCGGTCGCTGTTCTTGTTCGACACGTACGCGAGGGCCTTCCCGTCGGGAGAGAACGCGGGATAGAAATTTCCGAATCCCGTTCCACCCACGATGTTGCCCTGCACGAGGTGAGCGCGGACGGGTGCGATACGCCGCTGGTAATCCTTCTTCGTGTGTTCGGTCCATTCGTCGTACAGCTCGTGGCCCGATTTTTCCAGCACGTCCTGGATGGCGCCGTCGATGGAAAACGTGAACAGGCGCCCGAGACGGCGTGTGATTTCGACGATGCTTTCCTCACCGTAATGCGCGCTGATGTACCGCGTGAGTTTGTAACCGGCATTGTACACCGATTCGTTTCCGAGGCTTGTCTTGCCGAAAGCCTGCATTTCGTCCCAGGACAGCATGGAGTCCGAGAGGGCGTAGCAGCGGAGGATCATGTCCCGGTGTGAATCCCATTCCTCGTAGCCGAGTTGCGGCCTGTTGTATTGCGCCGTTCCCTCGGCGAACCAGGGTGGAACGATGACGCCGGGCAGTGGGTATGAGACGAGGACATTCGGATAACCGTACAGGATGTCGTCGCGCCGTTCGCGTTCGTAACCGAACCACTGGAACGAGAACGCGGGCAGCGACCTTCCGAATTTCATTGCCACCTGCATCTGCACGATATGGGTGAATTCATGGGCGATGACGTTGCGTAGCCAGTTGTGAGTACCGCGCAGGTCGTAATCGAGCGGACTCGTATAAAAGATGATTTTGTTATTGAAGAAGTACGCGAGCCCGTTGGAATAATCGCTCACATCCTTAAAGACCAGGCTTACTTTCGTGTCGGGCTTGTGATGGTATAAAGACGTGATCGGCACGTAGATTTCCTCTGCGATTTTTGCCGCCGCGCGGGCCGAGCGTTCCGTTCCCTCGTGGTAATGGATGAGGAAATGTTTCGTTTCAATCGTGTACCACTGTAGTTCCGGCGATGGATAGCTGTCCGGTTGGGCTGCCAGGGGCGAAAAGAACCCGGACAGAAGCAGGACGAGCAGCAAACAGGACGAATGTTTGGCAATCAAGGTGTTCATTCTTTCGCCGGGATGTTGAAACACTGGTCGTTTTGGAAGAAGCATAAAATAAGGAGGAACGGTGTCGCGTTACTTGACGATGGCGATCTTGATGATCTTGAAACCGGAGTTATCATTTGACCGTGCGGTTACATGGCCGAGATAAATGCCGCTTTCAACTCCCTGGACGTTCCACGTGATTTCATTGTCCACTCCTCCCACGGCGCTGAACTCCGTATGATAGATTTCCATACCTGCGAGGTCGTAGATTGTGACGCTGACCCGCGCGTCTTCGGCAACGTAGCACCGGATCTTGGTTTCATCCTTGTACACCGGGTTCGGCCAGTTATAGCACCGATCCTGTGGAAAGAACGTATACGTGGGCGCCGTGCCCCGCAAAGCCCGTAGAACGGTGCGGGAATTCTGCGCATCACCGAATCGGGCGCTCCAGGAAATCAGTCCCGGGGAAGCGTACGACTTCAGATCGTACAGGGAAACACCGCCGACGTCGTTTGCCACGGCAAGGCCCATGCCCCGGGTATCCGCCAATTCCAACAATGCCGCGCCCCCGCCGGAATAGGAAACGGGGATGGGAAAACCCGACCGGTCCTTTCCCGTGTCGTTCAGGAATCTCAGGCGGCTATCGTTGAGGTACAGGAGGGCGTCGGAAGCCTGTTCGGACGTTGACAGCGCCAGCAGCGATGTCAGCGCGGAAGTCGTATCCAGGCCAGGAATGGAAGACTTCGCGTTCGGAACGGGGAAATTGTCAATCAACGCGCCTGCGAAATTGTACACCCGGACCTCCGTGGCGGAGGAGATTACGATATCAGAGCCGCCGTCGCCGTCAACGTCCGCAAGGATGAAATGTGACGGAGCGGGAATGCCCGCCAGTGAAACCGGAAAGCCCGGAAGAACGCTTCCGTCCGGGTCCAGGATAAACAGCTTCGTATCGGCCAGGACAGCGGTTTCCATTATCCCGTCGCGATCGAGGTCGCCGGTAGCAAGGGCTGCATGCTCAATGGATGCGCCGAGGGAAATGGTAGTGAATTCCGCCCCCGTGATTGCATCAACCCAGGAAAGCTCCCCCGTCGATCGGTTCATCGCTGCGATTGTTGCTCCTCTCCCGAACCGTGCCAGGGTTTTGCTTCCGTTCCATCCCGTCATGAAAGTTTTAAAACCGTCGCGCGTAAGCGACCAGAGTCCCGCGTTGTAATCCCCGACAAAACGAGCTCCGACGGCCATGAGCGATGACGCGCCGGGCACGGGGATCCGCTGCCGGAGCAGGAGATTGCCGTCGTTGTCGAACCGATCGCTGTGAAAGACAGCGAGGAATTCACCGTCTTCCTCCGCGGCCGAAAGGAGAAAGGCGATTTCCGCATGACCATCGTTGTCGAGGTCCGCCACCACAGGTCCATCGACGAAACGAACCGAATCGACGGCAATCGCCGACAGTTTGTTCGGAGCAATAAAACCCTTTCCGGCCTGTGTCAGGATGTAGAGGAAGGTCCCGACCTGGGGGGAGGCGTGGCTCTTTCTTGTCTGCATGGCAACCAGGATCTCTTTCCGGCCGTTGCCGTCCAGGTCCGCCGCCACGATCCGGCGCGGAGTGAGACGGTCTGAGTCCAACCGGACCGGCCAGCCATCCACCGGGGCTATGATATCGTCGCCAATACGCACCTGGCAGGACATCACGACGCCTGGATCGCTGAACGAAGTGATGGCGACGTGTGTTTCGTATCCGTCATTTGAAAGGGTCGAGGGATAGGTCGTTGCATCAAACCGGTTCTTGTACACGGGCGAGATGTTCCCCCGGAACCAGAAATCGAGAGGGCTTCCATCCCCGATGGTGGTGCCGAAAATTGTGCGAAGCTCTTCACCAATGTCTTGTGGTCCTTCCGCTTGTTCCAGGTCCACGCCTCGCAGGCGAGGATCGGCGTTTACCGTGTTCGATGCCTGGTTGGCTTCGATAACGCGTTCATCGATGTGCCAGAGCAGGATGCCGCCCATGACCTTTACTTGCTGGTTGTTGTCACCGATGACCGTTCCCCCCGGCAAGCTCCAATCGATATCTTCCACGTCAACGATCACCCCGCGAAGGGAGTTGATATCCTCGTTGGTGAAGCCGCTGGTATCCTTGGGAAAACTCAACGTTACTTCGCGTCCGCCGGACATCATGGTGACGGTCTGGCCGTTGCCGCCGGGATCGCGCTGTCGATTCTCGAGCAACCAGTACTCCTCCGGTGATATCCCGATTTTGACGATGTCGGGAGTGCTGATCTGGTCAGTGCGATGCGCAGTAATGAACAGATCGTTGGAGCCGGGCGGAGCGGATCGTGCCGCCGCCCATCCGAGCTGAATCTTTTCCCAGGCGGAAGGCTGGGGAGGGCAAATGCCCCCAAACGTGAATATCGATTGACTGTCCATCAAACCGAAGCGACCGATGCCGGAGCGACCGGTCCCCGTGTCGAATAGGTCGGGTAATCCCGCCCAGCTTCCGAAGCTTGCCGCCAGCAGGCCATTGATCGTGTACTGGAGGAGAACGTTCGAGCCATCGAAGGACGTGACCACCCGGTTTTCCGTGGTGGGTATGATGGCGGTGTGCGGTATCACGAACGAGCCATTGTCAACCGGGATGCCTTCGAATGACGCGCCGTAGAATTCGCGGAACGACGCCCGGTTGAGGAAGATCGAGGGGAGATCGAATGGTGTAGGATTGAATCCCATGATGGACGTGACGTCGATATCGCGCCCCACGCCAGCATGGAAAAGAACGAACATGTCGTAATCGGCGAAGTTTACGTCCGGGAACCTGGCATCGGCAAGTGTCCAGGCTTCCGTGGCGAGGTCGGCAAGAGGCTTATGCGATTCGTTCTTGACGGGGCTGTAGGCCCGCATTTGTTTCGATACCCGAACGACGCTGTCCAGGACGTAGAAATCCACGAACGTCCGATTGCCGGAGCATTTGCGAACGTAATTCCGGAGAAAAGTCAAGTGATGTTCGAAATACTGCCGGTTGTGGGGATAGGGGTCAATGATCTCCGAACCGACGGGGAGGTTATCATAGACGGTGCCGAACAGGCCCTTGCCGGTTGTTCTCTTGTCGTCGTCTTCCTGGAACTCGACCATGAGAGCAAGAACGCGCACGGTGTCCGGCAACGAACGGACGCCTACATCGGAAGCAGGTGCGCCGATTGGAGACAGGGGATGCGAAAACGAAATGCTCTGTGCACCCGCGGACGCACAGAGCACTCCGAGTCCGAACATGGCAATGAGCCAACTCTTCATATCAGGAGAAAACAACCCTGTCAATTGGAGGAATCGTCAACCGGGGCGTCGCTGTTGTCGGGCGTGTTTCCGGTGATCTTGTCCCACCCCACAATCAGCGAAAACCGCAGTGTCCCTTCCAGGGGGTGTTGTTCGGTGCTTCCCGGAGCAGAGGAAATATAGCTGAAATCGAAACCGTACATATCGTATCGCAAGCCCGCGCCGTACGTGATGAAATTCCGGTTTCCGATGCTGGGGTCTTCGTAGTAGTAACCGAACCGAAGAGCGACGAGATTCGAGTACCAGTATTCGAACCCGGTGGCGAAGGAGAAATCGCGGATGATTTCACCGATAGGCTTGTCCCACGTTGTGAAAATCGCCTTGTACAACGGGTCAGCGGCTCCGCCTTCAGAATATGGCTTCCGATTGACCATCAACTTGGAGACATCCACAAGCCAGGTAAGACGGTTGAATTCTTCTTTCACGAAATCAAAGGCAAACCCGAGGCGCAGGTTGGCGGGCAAGGGGTCTTTCTGGTTTTCGTCAACGTAGAACACGTGCGGACCGATGTTGGAAAAGTTCATCCCGAAGGCGATACGGTTTCCGAAATCGATGTCGGTGAACGGGATCACGAAACGATTCGGGCGGTAGAGAAGGCCGATGTCGGCCGCGATCGCGTCTGCGACGCCTTGGCCTTCTTCCCTGCCCGCGCCGATATTAGACAAGTTGCTGTGAATGTACTTGGCATTGATGCCAAAGGCGAGGTTGTCAGTAACCATGGCGCCGTACCCGAGCGCCAAGGCCATTTCCCAGCTTCGGAAAGTGCCTACGACGTCCGGCCCGGTGGACAGGGTGTGCTGGAATTCACCGAGGTTCAGGAATGTAAATGACGCGCCGATTGTCCCGACGTCCTCCACCTGGATACGATACGCTCCATATTCGTAGTACAAATCGGGCTGGTTGAACTTGGGCAGCCAGTTTGTATGGTTGAGACTGACTTCCTGGCCACTCTGGAATCCCAGCCCCGCCGGGTTCCAGAACATGGCATTGGCATCGTCGGCGACGGCCACGCCTGTCTCCCCAAGGCCGGAGGCCCGCGCATTAGGTGCTATGAGGAGAAACGGAACGGCAGTATTCTGTATCTGGGCCTGTCCATCAATCGTCATCGCCATTTGTATGAAACAGATCATTACCACGATTACTCGTGAATTCAAGACTCTTAGCATGAGGTTTCCTCCATCGGTATCCTGCTTAATGAAACAAAAGATAAATCTATGGTATCTCTGATTTATTATCAAAGGAAAAATCCGCCGCCCGTGCTCATAGCCGGTTCGAAGATCGTTCGATTTCCATATGCAATTTGCCGGTGCATGGTGACACTTAACGGACGATGGACAATTTCCCGAGAGTTTCCATTGTGCGCCCTTCTTCGAGGGCTTCGACTTTCAGGCGGTAGAAATACACGCCGTTTGCGATCATATCTCCGTCCTCGTCGGTTCCATCCCACGGGATGGTGACGAATCTCTTCTCGACGGCCGGTGCCCGGATCGTACGGATCAGGCGACCGGTCACGGTATAGATATTGATGTTGACATCGACCGGTCCTGACTGGTTGTGCTGGAACGTGAAATGCGTCACGTTACTCATGGGATTGGGATAGTTATACACATTCATGATCGTCAGGCTCGAGCTTTCGGCAACCATGAAATCGGTTTCCGCATAGGCGCTGTTGTTCTCCACGTCCCACGCCCGCACGCGCAGGGTATGCCGTCCGGGGGTAAGATTGGAGAGCATGTATTCCACCGTCCCCTCCTGGAACGAATCGAGCTTGCCGCGATAATAGTCGTTGAGAATGATGCTCTCATCGCTGTCGTCCAACCATGCTTCAATACTGTGACCAATCCCGTTTCCCGTGGTGTTGATACCGATGTCGTCATAGAGGTCAACGATAAGCTTTGGACTTTCGTTTACCAGGTCGCCGGGACGGAAATCCCGCGTGTCGAGGTAGATAAAAATGTCCGGTCCCACGTTATCGTTTCGGTTTGTCGTGTCGGTTCCGCCGACGATAAAATCCCGGTTGAAACCTATTCCGTCGGATTCGTTATCCGTGAAGTAAATGGCAAGACGCCCGTTGCTGTTGGAATAAGAGATATCCTTGGGGACGATGAAATCGACGGAAAATTTCCCACGCCTGATTGATGAAAGGCCGCGATAGAGCAAACCTCCGGGCAGGATGTATCTGAACGTGCCCCACTCTTCCACGGGGACCATCCTGTCGGCATCGAAGAGCGACGTCTCGGCTTCGCCTTCGAAATTTTCCAGGATGTTGTTTTGCGCATCGCGAACACTGGCTTCAATCGTGAGCCAGGATCGGGCCTTAATCTGTACGGAATCTGTGATTTCGATACCATCGATGAGAATGCGGTCGATGGTAGCCTGGTAGGGTGGGATGAGAAGGCGCACGGCAGGGTCGCCGAGATGGTAGAATTTCTCAAAGCCCACCCGGTTCATGAGCACCTGTTTTGTGGCAAAGAGCGCGTCGCCTGATCGCCGCGCCCGTCCGTCGCTCTCACGTCCTTTTTTCAACAGGTTCTCAAGATAGATCTGGTTGAAAATAGAGTTCTCGTTCGAATACACAACGCGGGGCGACGACACGCCGCCGATCAGGCCCATATCCGGCGCGAGCAACATGATCTCCGCTCCGCTGCGGTCATCGGGCCTGTCGTACAATCCAAACGTACAGGTGGCCGCGACAAGGAACGTCAGCCGGTTTTTGTTGTGTAGTTGGGGGATGCTCCCGGAAATGGTAAACACCCGTTCGTGGGCCCAGACCTCTTCGCTGCCGTGTCCCGTGTAATTAATAATCAGGGTGCCGTTATTGATGCTCTCAATAATTGCCCTGTTGGCGTCGGGCTTCCGTCGTCCCTGGGAGGAGATGACGGTATTGTAATCCACGATGTATATCTTGTTTTGAAGAAATTCGGGAGGGATATTATTCGCCAGGTCTTCGGCCTGACTCGTATGCAATGCACCGTCATCGCCGTTCGAGGTCAAACCGTCATCCGCGACGAATGTAATGCGGCCGCGCCAGGGGGAGTAATCCTGGCCGGTCTCGTAGTGAATAATCTTGTCCACCGATTCCCTCGCTTCCTCGACACTTTGCGCGGTAATGCGTCCGATGGCGACATCGACATAGGGATCGTTGCCGACAATTTTCGCAAAGAAATCGTCGGAAGTGTAAGAATAAATCAAGTGCGTTGAGTTCTCGGATTCCCAGACCGGGATCCGTATCGGTTCGGAAGTTGTTCTGCCAAGGTAGTCGTAATGGCCGTCTCCCAGCAGGGTGACGTATTGCGGTCGGACCTGCCAGTTCTGAAATGCATAGCTGAGGAAATTGCGAATTGCCGCCGGGTCGGGAAGACCTTCATTGAATTCATTGTAAATCGATTCAAGCTTGACGGCCATGCTGGAAATCGGGTCTTTGCTCGAAGAGCGGTACGCGGCCAGTCGTTTGGCTTCTTCGAAAAAAACGTCGGGCGCAATAATGAGGGCCTTTGCACCGGAAGCCCCGAGGAGGTTGGAATTGTCCACTTTCTGTACGGCGGACGGCGTCAGGTACGCCGGGGGGGCGACCACGAAAAACCAGGAGGGAGTTCCTTGTTGGGCCTGTTCCTGGAAGCGAACCGTGCCCCCGCTGACAATGGCATTCGATATACGCCGCACGCTCGCGTGTTTCGTGACGTCGTACACGCGTACGTCACTGGTGGAAAAATTGTTGATGACATATTCGATGACCGCGGAGGTATCCATCCCGGTAAAGGACAGCTTGTCGCCACGGGCGATGAAATCATGTGCATAGTGCCACTCGACCCAGTCCACGTACCCGCCCTCGTTGCGATCAGGATCGCTGGCCGTGTACGTGATACGGAGGTTTGAACGTTTGTCCGGAAGTGAACCGGAACGCCTAAAAGTCTGTACGGGCGAAATGGCGGCAATATCGGACTGGTCGGTGCCAAGGTCTACCGTGGGCATGGGGACGACTCCCAGCGTGACACCGCCATCCACGAGAGAGAACGAGTTGGTGGTCTGGTCTTGGGCTCTTCCGACCAGCACCATTCGATACTCGACGGGTTGGTTCTCTACCAGGCCTTCCAGAAGCCGCGTTATGACTTGAGTCCCGCCCGCGGTGATCTTCGGACCAAACCATTGTCTCCCCGAATGGAGGAAGTTTACCGTTTCCTGTTCATCGAATTCCATCCAGGCGAAAAAAGGCGGGCGATAGGGGTTTGAGACGGAGGGCCCCTCGACTGCCGGGATACGCTTTCCCTGCGTTTGGCCGAAGGTCAGCAAGTACGAGTTCGTTTTGGCGAAGCGGTGGATGTAGTGGCGATAGGTTTTCGTTTTGGAATCGTAGTTCCAGCCTGTCAGGCCTTTACCATAAAACAGGACGTAATCGTTTTGGTCAAAACGTCCATCCTCTTCACCGATGACTTCGATGGCAATTTCCTGCAATGGACCAGGGCGAGGCTGGTTGATATCATCCGGCAGTTCCCGACCACCACTTCCGAATAATTGGATCGTACGTGGATCGATGTTGCCGATCGTGATACCGTTTTGTGCGAACCAGTTTGCGTCCAGTTTATAGACACCGTCCTGCGCCACGCTGAGTTTGTACCAATCACCGCTTTCCATGGACGCTGTCGCTCCGACTTTGGGCCGTGGCTTCCGTGTAATGATCCACTTTCTCGCCTGCTTGGGATTCAGCAATGTCCTTGCCGCAAAGAGCGGCAACTCGCCGCCGGAAGCTCCGGTGAAGCTCTCCGATTGCGCGCCAAAGTCAATACGAACGACGACGAGGTCGTACACCCGCAGCGATCGGGTCGCGGCGTTCCATTGGTACGGATATAATCGGACCTGGGCGATGTACAAATCACCTGCTTGCCCGGGCTCCAGGAGCTCAGCGATGGAAGCAGGAAGGTAGGAAGTAGAAAAACGATACTCATCACCTTCTTGCCAGAAGGGAATGAATTCATCTCCAACTCGTCTCATCCCAGCCACCGGCAAGAGGAGGACATTCGGGACGTCGTGATACTTCGAATCAATCACCGAGATGGTGTGACCGCCGAGGCCGGGCAGAGCGACGAGCTTTTGTAAGAACCGCAGGTCCGGCGTTCCGGCGTATTCCTCTGACAGGTACAAATTGTCATCAAACTCCACCTTCGTGTAGGTTTTACCCGATGTTGTAACCCGCAGTAACGAAAGCTGGGGACGGAATTCAATGGTCAAGCCGGACTGATCCGCCTGGAGGACACGCAGGTGTTGGTTTTGAGCTTGGAGGGAGCCCGCCGGGAAAAGGACCAGAATCGTGACAACAATCGTTAACGGCAGCATCTTCATCAATACAGAAATCCCCGCCGAGAAAGGTGAGGCGAGAGAAGACCGCGCAGCACCCGGGTGCCCGGGGCACATGTTTGATTTTATCTGGTCAATCATTTAGCCTCTCGTTGGTCTTGAAAAGAGCCTCGATGGTTCCTTGCTTATAGTAATACAAATTCATAGCGAGATTCAATCCATAAGATGAGATCATGGCGATTCCGGCTCCGGTGGCGCTGAGCAGGGGAACGAGGACAATATTAAGTGCGACGTTTGTTCCCGATGTCCACCACGACATGATTTTCACCTGTTTCCCCAGCCGATGGGCGAGAAGGAAAGCGTGATAGGGCGCATTCATTCCCGCAAGGGCACTGCCTGCAGCCAGGTACGGCACCAGCGGAATGGAGCTGTCGAACTTGCTGGTAAAGAATAGCGGGACAACCACGCCCGCGATAACAATTATAAACAACCCACTGCCGATGCACCAGAACGTGTTGCCCCAGATGATTTTTCTGGGAATGGCTGTTCGTGTCGTGAATGACTTGAATGCACTGGATGACAGGGCTTGAGAGAACGTAACAATTGGATTAGTCAGCATGAGCGAGATTGAGTAAAAACCTACCGGGATCACACCATGAAAAAAGCTCAACAAGATCTTGTCTATGCCGTTGGTCAAACCATCGACAATGCGACCGTAATACACGTGACGCCCGAATTCCTTGATTTCTTTTTTCAAAACAGTCCATTCCTGACGGGCATCCTTCCAGGATGGGCGAAACAGTGCTACCGCGATGGCAACGGATAAGGCAACCGATGTAAATTGGAAGATCAACGCGAGTTCCAGAGTCAGTCCGCCGACAAAAAAGTATAAAAACAATGTAGCCAGAAAAAAAGCCCGTGGAAGAATGAGGAACCCGGCCAATAATCCCATGCGGTTGCTGCCGCGCGCCTGGGTAATGACCGCTTCCTGCATCGGTATGGCGAAAACGAACGGCGCCGTCACGAGAAAGACATAAACGACACTTGTCTTGACGAATGGTTGGATCACGAGTCCGGCAATCGCCACTGCCAGGATGAACGTCAATCCCAACACTCCGGCAATGGTAAAAACGACACCGGCCCGCACGCGTTCCCGATCTTTTGATGGTGCCAAGGCCGTCCATCGCATACCGGCGGAAGAGAGTCCGAAATCGAAAAACACCGAGAGAAAAATAATCACACCGACAACCAGGGAAAACACGCCGAACTCGGATACGCTCAACAGTCGTGTAAGTATCCCGGCAATGAAAAGCCCCAGGAGCGCATTCAGGAGTTGGGCGCTGAAAATCAGGAACGTCTGCCGTCCGGTGATCCCGAAAATCAACCTCTGGCCCAACGATCTCTTCAACGCGAATGCGAAGCTCTTGCCCCCGTCAGCAATGATAGAATAACTCGCAACGGATAAGACGGAGGAGCGGGGGGAGGGTTTGATCGCTTTGCTTGAACGCGCCACAGTGAACGGTAGTTAAAGGCAGTTTATGAAGAAATACGTTATTGTGTCCCAACCTTTAACAAACTTTCAATAATATCCTGCGGCGCTGGTAAGAGAATTCAATATAAAAATAAGATACATCCTGGAATTTGACCATGCAAGGGAAAAATCATGGTTGCGAAAGCCCCACGGCAGTCCAATCCATGGGATAATGCGCGATAATATGCGCAACTTCCAAAGCCAGTTCTTCCTCGTCGATACCGAACCTGTCAACGACGGGACTGTCAATATCCAGCACCGCGATAACGACGCCACTTCGCTTGATGGGAACGACGAGCTCGGAACGGGCTTCCGGGTCGCACGCGATATGCCCCGGAAACTGACGGACATCGGGAACGGAGAAAAGGGTGCCCGCCGTTACAGCATTCCCGCACACACCTGCGCCAACGGCGATTCGTACGCACGCGGGTTTGCCGTGGAATGGCCCCAATACAAGTTCATCGCCGCGGCGTATGTAAAAACCGACCCAAATGACATCGGAAAGGGAGTGGTAGAGAAGCGATGCCGCGTTGGCAAGATTGGCCAGGGCGTCGTTTTCACCGTCTAACAGGGAGCGCAGGGCGGAAAGGATGGCGTGGTTCGATGCGCCGATTGGCGGGATTTCTT
>JAJRXL010000342.1 GCA_024276335.1 Bacteroidota bacterium | reverse complement strand
CAGATCCACCGTGACACACCGACGTTCTCGGAATCGCTTATAAACCTCCTCGTTCGTCAACCGTGGCCGGGAAACGTCAGGGAATTGGAAAACGTCATCAACAGGTTGCTAATATTCTGCGATCGGAAAGTCATGAAACCCGAAGATTTTAAGAAAATCATACAAATTCAGAGTGACCAAGCCAACATTGAACCGCGCACAAGTTCCCCGTCGGGGGTGAAAATGGATATTGGAAGAAATAATGCCGGAAGGACACTCGAGGAAGTGGAGCGTTTTTATATCATGGAAATTCTGCGTTTAAGTGGCGGAAATAAAGCCGAAGCAGCGCGTCGATTGGGTTTGAAAAGAACGACTTTGCTGAAAAAGATGAAAAAACTGGATATCGGGTGACGCTATGTTGACTAATGGCGCCATAGGGACGTCGCTATGGCGTCTTTAGTGATTCGCTACTCGGTTTTTCATGCGAAATGAGAAAATATTAAGTGATTAAACTTCTGGTACGTATCTTGTACTAATGATGGTAGTTGCCGTGAGTGACCGCCTCACATGAAAAAAATAAACTTCCATATTGCGTTTCTCCTGATCCTCTTGTGGATCGTGCCTGATGGGATTGCACAAGTCGCGCCTCCGAAAAAAGTCAACGCAGTCGGGTTTCTTCGTGCAATTGTCGTACGGTGGTCTCCCAGCCCCACGCAGGGTGTCCAAGAATATCGCGTCTTCCGCAGTACCAACCTGAACAAGAAATACACGAGGAAAGTGGCGACGGTCAGTGCAAGCGGGAAGCTTCGTTTCGTTGATTTCGGAGTTCTTCCCGGCATCCGGTACTACTACGTCATCAAGGCATATACGCAGCATGGGAGCAGTCCACCCAGCCGCGAAGCTTCGGCAAAACTTGTGGCCCCCGGCAACGCAGTCGTCATCATTTCAAAACCCCCGAGGGTACACCTCAAGTCCGGCTCAGGCCCCTTTCTCTACTATGTGCGCGCGGTGGCCCCGGATACAGCCGCGAAGGTGAACTTCAGCCTGATATCGAGTCCTCCCGGAATGGTGATAGGACAATCGAGCGGAATCCTGATCTGGGCTCACCCGGTAGTTGGTGTACACAAGGTGCGTATCAAGGCGTACGAAGCAGGAGGGAAGCATCGCGCCGCAGAACAGGTTTTCCGGTTGCTGGTATCACGAAAAACCGGTTCCGTCACGGGACTGGTGAATGCCACCAACGGGAAGCCGATTCGGCATGCGCACGTTGTGCTTTTCAACATCAACAAGCCGGAATTCATTTATCAGGCCTGGACCGATTCCACGGGCGTGTATTCGGTCGCAAATATTGCCACCGGAACGTACTATGTGGGTGCCGAAGCTTTGCGGCAGGGGTATGGATATCGTTGGTATCCCAATGCGGACAAGTTTTACAGGTCGACAGCGGTTACCGTTACGGATACGACCTATCCAACGCAGGTTGATTTCCTGAACACGATTCCCGTCTTGTCATCGGTCGTCTCGATGACGGGAACAGTGCGCGATACGCTGAATAAGCCCGTTGCGGGGGCAGCAGTACGGCTCTTCCGCACGGATACATTCATTCCCATCGGCAACGATTCTTCGCGCTCGCCAGCCTCCCTGTCGATGAGGCAAGTTGACTCGCTGAAAGCGGAGGTCGTTGCTACGACAGATAATCAGGGCAAATTTACCGTCCAGCTGCGTGCGGGAAAAAGTATTTTGCGTTGTACTCGGCGTCGAATTACCGGGATTGGTTCCTGGGGGATTCTCCATCGCCATTGGAGGCGCAGGCATTTGTTGCCGTTTCCGGCGGAAATGTTCCCGGAATAAATTTGCCGAAAGAAAATCAGACATCGATCACCGTAGAGGGAGCGGTGATCGATGCGTTTACGAAACAACCCCTGGAAAAAATTCCGCTCGTCCTGGTTAGTCGAAGCGGAGGACATGTCATGTTCAAGTACGCGGTTTCGGATACGAACGGGTCGTACATTTTTCGCAACGTTCCCTCGGGAACGTACCAGATACACGCCACGCCCAACAACGACGGCATACCGACCTATTACAAGAACAACGGCACCGCGCTGTTCTGGGATAAAGGTGACTCGGTGGTGGTCTCCTCGTCGGTCAGCGATTTGGATATCGAGATTCCAAGGACGAGAAATACCGGTTTGGGCTCCATTGCCGGTACGGTCACCGACGCGACGAGCGGGGATTCTATCAGGGGACTGATCGTCCTCGCGTTCGAAATCGGTGACACGTTAAATGCGGTTGCTTTTTGTGTAACGGATTCCCTGGGCTCGTATAAATTGGAAGGATTGCTTCCCGGGACCTATGTATTGAAAACGGATAAAGTCGGATACAACAGCGCATCCACACCTCGTCTACTCGTAAATTACACGTCGAGCAGTTCCATTTCCGACATCAAGATAAAGGTGACCCAGTCTTCCCTGACGAACCTGCCACCTCCGGATATTCCGGAAATGGTTTTCCTCGAACAGAATTATCCCAACCCGGTTGGCATGGCCTCTCCTTCACAACAACCGGTTACAAATGTGAAATTCGGATTAGTGGAACCCCAGCGAGTTGAACTTTCGCTGTATGATGCATTGGGAAGAAAAATAAAAGAGATCATGGTGGGAGATTTGAGTCCGGGCGAATATGTCATGGCATTGAACGTGTTGGGATTGCCGTCCGGCTTGTATCTGTACCGTCTGAGAATCGTGGGCGGCACTTTTGTTCGCAGGATGATCGTGATGAATTGACGAATCTTGCAGCTGTGAAAGGAGGTACTAAATGAGGGAGTATTTGAGATTGGTTTATCTGTCAAAATATAGATTACGTAAATACATATACTTAGCCGGCATCATCGGGATTATCACGTCGATGGGTCCCGCGAGCTGGGTGCCGGTGTATGCACAAAGCAACGTCGTTGCTCCCAAGCAGTTGAAAGGCATCTACCTACCGGCGGCAGTCACCAACCGGAATACAGATGCAGTGCTGTTGGACTGGCAGTGGGAAGGCGACATTACCCGTCCCGGTTGGTTTACCGTGTTTCGCAGTATTCGGGATGATATGCATTACGAACCCATCGGCGTTTCGAGAGATTTGCGCTACCTCGACGATGATTTGTTGTATCGAAACGTCGTGTATTACTATTACATAACGCGAGTTGATCAGAACGGCGAAGAAAGTGAACCGTCGAATATTGTCAAGGTTGAAGTTCCTAAGAAGGAACTGATACGAATTGTCAGTGTTCCGGGAAAACGCGCGTTTATCGGTGTCGAGTACCGGTACCAGGTGCAGATCGTTGCTTCCAATCCCGATATTCCGCTCAAGTACGTGCTCGAACGTGTTGACGGCTATGCGTTTCCTGAAGGCATGGAAATTGACACCAGAAGCGGAATGCTGCGATGGATACCGCGCGTTCAGGGGCGATTCCAGGCAATGATTGTCGTTTACGCCGACAATTCTGCCCGCGATTCACAGCTTCTGGATATCTGCGTAACGAAAACCCCGGGTTTTGGGGCTTTAACCGGCACGATTCGAGGCGAGGGAGGAGACCTCCTGCCCGACGTCTCCGTGACGGCATTCTTGGTTGGCTATACATCAACGACCGGTATTGATTGCAGTGGAAAAATGATCAACGAGCGAAATCCGGTCGCACGCACAGACGAGAATGGCCGATTTCGTTTCGATCAATTGGAAGCGGGAAGCTACCTGCTCGTTGCGAAATCGTTACTGCGGCCTTACCTGGTTACGTGGTGGCAAGATGCCACAAGCGCCCGCGACGCAGACATGATCCGTGTTACGCCTGGCGGGGTTGTCGAGGCTAATTTCAGATTGCGGAAAGCGCTCTATACAGCAAGGGTAACGATAAGTGGATCCATTACCAACGAAAAAGGAACTCCGATCCCCAAAGCGCAGGTCCGCGCCGTCCTTTTCGCGCCACAAGTGGCTTCGATTGCGATCAAACTGGCATATACCGACGAATCGGGGAAATATAACCTCAAGGTTCCCGTTGGTGTAACGTTCATTCTTGCCGCATGGGCTGAGGGGTACCAATTGAGATTTTATCCCAATTCCAACAGCTTTTTGAATGCCGAGAAATTGACACTCCTGGCAGACGCGCGGGATGTTAACTTCCAGCTCGATGAACTTCGGAAACAGGGCCGTCCCATCACCGGGCGCATTTTCAATCGGTTTGGTGTGGGCGTGTCCGCTTTGGTCCAGGTTCTGCGGTTGACTTCGGGGCGGATAAGCGTCGAACAATCGATCCCGACAAGTTTCGACGGGACGTATAAAGGGATGATCGAATCCGACCAGCCGATATCGCTATTGGCGATCCCCATCCAGTTCGAAACGTATGCCCCAGCGTACTATTCAGGGACCCCGCTGATCGCGTTGCGATGGAGCGAGTCAAGGTTGATTCCCGGACAGGCGGAAGTGCTGAGAGCCGATATCGTTATTCCGGAAGTCAGGCATGGCGGGGCGGGGATTGTTACCGGCAAAGTTATGGATGTGCAGGGAAAGCCGATCTTTGCCGCGTCCGTGCTGGCGCGAGATGATCAGGGAGTAATTGTCAGTCACGCGTTTTCGATGGAAGATGGCAGCTACGTGTTAAGTGGTATACCGGAGGGTGACATTGATATCTTTGCCGATTATCCGGCCTATGCATGTCGTACGTCACACACGGTCAGGGTCGCATACAATGACCGACGCGCGGTTGATAACATGAACTTGCTTTTGGCTCAACAGTTACCTACGGGGATTACCAGAGATCGTATTGTTCCGATTGCTACCGAGCTTTCCCGGAATTATCCGAATCCGTTCAATCCCACGACACAGTTGCGTGTACTCGTATCCCGGAGTGAAAAAATCACACTGCGCGTCATCGATATGTACGGACGGAGTGTCGCCACTTTGATCGATGATGTGTTGGCGGCGGGAACGTACACGGTGACGTTTCACGCCGAACGATTAGCTCGTGGGGTTTATACCGCGGTCTTAACAAGTCCGCAAGGTGTTTTTACGCAAAGGATGCTATTGATAAAATGAAACCCGGATCTCACCACGGCATTTCTTTTCCGCAGGAGAATATGTCAGGATATGATGAGGCGGCACACCTTTACCGGCAGACTAAAGGTGTGCCTCGAGATCCGGTCACCGGTGGATCGAAGAAATATTCGGAGAAGTACTTGAATTCCTATACACAAATTGAAAACATCCATATGTCCCAAACATTGTATCATTTGGAGGTATTACAATGCGCAGAATAACCATTCCCGGTTTGAGCATCGCTTTATTCGCGATGTTTTTCCTTGTCTCGGGATGTTCGAGGGAGGACAACCCGACCCAGCCCGATCTGAACCAAGTGGCACCCGCGACCGAAGAATATGACGGTCAGTTCATCGATGCATTTGAAAAATCAGTGGTTTTCGACAGCGATGACGAAGCCATGAACATGCGCCATCACCGGCGTTTCCTTCGGTTTCTCGTCAGGTATCTCGGCTTGGATTCAACGCAGGTCGAGCAGTGGAAGGAAGCGGGCAAAGCTTATTACGACTGCCTGAAATCCGTTCGCGAGTCATACAAAAACGGGGATATCGATCGCAAGGAAGCCTTCAAAAAGATGAAAGCGTGCCATGAGACGTATATCGAATCCATAAAGAAAATCCTTACGGATGAGCAGCTCAAGAAATGGGAGCGTCTCATGAAGTGGCGTAAATGGCATCGCCGTCACGATCGCAAACATGATCGAAAAGATGGTGTCACAGCCGCGGAGATCGCGTACTTTTCCACGAAGTTTTTTAGCGATTACGAACGTTCCGTTAAATCGCCGACAGCGGAAATGTCGAACCGGTCCGAGGTATTGTCGCGCCGATTCCTGCGTTTCCTGGTAAAAGTTCTTCGGCTCAACGAAGAGCAGCAGGAAGCGGTCAAGAAATTCACAAAGGAGTATCATGGTTGCCTGAAAGGTGTATTCCAGGATATCAAGGATGGCAAGTATGACTCAAGGAAGGAGGCATTCAAGGCTTTGCTTGAGTGCAGAAAAACCTACATGAAAAACATTTACAACATCCTTACCGAAAAACAACAAGAGCGATTTAAGAGAATCTTCAGGTGGTGGGGCCACAGAGGGTAGACCTTCAAACCCGACGATCACCAAGGCGAGGATTTTTCCTCGCCTTTTTTTATGAAGAAGAATGCTATTTGTAAGGCATTGTGCTCGCTCCGCCTGTCCGAGCGATTCCCGTCTTTGGGAATTCGACATTGCGTCGTTCCCACGCTTAAGAGCAACAATAACACCTTATTCTTTTATAGTAATTGGAAACAGCTTTTTTTGCTCGATATTCGCTTCTTTTTATGAAATCGAGGTTTCTGGCATGGATTTAGCAAAGGGAAAGATCTGAGGCTTTCTGTTTTTCCACGTATCAATAATTACGAGGTACCGATGGCTGAAAATCTTACCATCTGGCAAACCATGCAAGCGAAAGGGCATTCACGTCGTGAATTCCTCAAGTTTTGCAGTTTTGCCGCTGTATTAGCTGGAATTGGAAGCGCCGGGTTTCCACGGCTGGTCCGTGCTTTTGAAAAAGAGCCACGGCCTCCCGTGATCTGGTTGCATTTCCAGGAGTGCACCTGCTGTAGTGAATCATTCATTCGTTCCTCCCACCCGATTGTGGCGGATGTCATCTTCGATTACTTGTCTCTTGATTACACGGAGACGCTCCAGGCGGCGGCGGGATTTCAGGCGGAACAGTGCATGGAGGATACGATGAAGAAGTACGTAGGCAAGTATATCCTGCTGGTCGAAGGCTCTATCCCCATGAACGATGACGGAATCTACTGCACGATCGCCGGTAAAACAGCGGAACAGATCCTGAGCGAAACGGCGGAAAATGCGGCCGCGGTGATTGCCTGGGGCAGCTGCGCTTCCAACGGCTGCATCCAGAGCGCGCAGCCAAATCCGACGGGCGCCACGCCCGTGCACGAGATCCTGAGCAAACCGGTCATAAACGTTCCGGGATGTCCTCCCATCGCCGAGGTAATGACTGCGGTTGTCACGCACATCCTGGTTTTCGGTAAAATACCGGAGCTGGACAGCCAGGGCCGTCCACGCGAATTCTATTCCCGCCGTGTCCACGATACCTGCTACCGCAGGCCGACGTATGATGCGGGATTGTTCGTTGAGTCGTGGGATGACGAGAACGCACGCAAGGGGTTTTGTCTTTACAAGATGGGATGTCGCGGACCGGTTACGTACAACGCGTGTGCCGTTACGCGATGGAACGAAGGGACCAGCTATCCCATCCAGTCCGGCCACGGGTGCCTCGGGTGCAGCGAGAACGGGTTCTGGGACAACGGGCCCTTCTACCAGCACCTCGCGAGTTTCCCCGGGTTCGGTATCGAAACGACAGCAGATACGATCGGGACCGTGATCGGCGTGGCGGCAGCCGTGGGTGTTGCAGCGCATGCGGTAACAACCAATATCCGGAAAAGGAAACTCATCGCGGAAGAAATAGAAAACTCCGTGCCGGAATCCGGCGACAAGAAAGGAGGTGAATAATGGCTCGTATCGTTGTTGATCCCATCACCCGTATAGAAGGACACTTGCGCATCGAAGCTACCGTCGAGAACGGCGTGATTACCGATGCTTACAGCTCCGGAACCATGGTGCGCGGGTTCGAGAAAATTTTAAAAGGCCGTGACCCCCGTGATGCGTGGGCGTTTACGGAGCGCGCGTGCGGCGTATGTACAACGGTTCATGCTCTTGCCAGTGTCCGGACGGTTGAAGATGCCCTGGGGGTGTCCGTGCCGAAAAACGCCGAGCTTATTCGCAACTTGATGTTTTGCACACAGTATGTTCAAGACCACATCGTGCACTTCTATCATCTTCACGCCCTAGACTGGGTGGACGTGGTCAGCGCCCTGAAAGCTGACCCGAATGAGACTTCCAGCGTCGCGAAGGCGATTTCCCCCTGGCCGAAGAGTTCGCCGGCGTATTTTGCCGCCGTACAGCAGCGCGTCAAGACTTTCGTCGAAAGCGGGCAGCTTGGAATATTTGCCAACGGTTACTGGGGGCACCCCGCTTATAAACTTCCCCCGGCGGTCAATCTTCTCGGTGTGGCCCATTATCTCGAGGCACTGGAATGGCAAAAAGAAATCGTGAAAATTCACGCTATTTTTGGAGGCAAGAACCCGCATCCGAATTACTTGGTGGGCGGCGTCCCCTGTTCGATTAACCTGGAAGAAGTCAACGCTATCAATTCCGAGCGATTGAATTTCGTCGGGTCATTGATCAAGGGCGCTATCGACATGGTGGAAATGGTTTACTTGCCCGATTTACTGGCCGTCGCGGGGTTTTACAAAGATTGGGCTGCCATCGGTGGCGGACTGAAGAATTATCTCGCATACGGAGATCTGCCTACGAGGGGATATAACCAACCCGATTCGTTCAAATTTCCGCGCGGCGCAGTGCTCGACCGCAACCTGGATGAAATTCACGAGGTGAACCCCAGGGATTCCGAGGAAATCAAGGAATACATCTCGCATTCCTGGTATAAGTACTCCGACGGTGACGATGCGGGAAAGCATCCCTGGGACGGCGAAACGGAGTTCAATTACACCGGGCCGAAACCGCCGTATGAACACTTGAACGTGGATGGAAAATATTCCTGGCTTAAGACGCCTCGATGGAAAGAGCACCCCATGGAAGTCGGCCCGCTGGCGCGTATTCTGGTTGCCTATGCCAGCGGCAACGATGACGTGAAGGAAGTAGTGGGCGAAGCGTTGGCCAAGCTCGACGTTCCCGTGACGGCTGTTTTCTCGACGCTCGGCCGCACGGCTGCGAGGGGTCTTGAAACCAGGCTCGTCGTACGCTGGATGAAAGAGTTTTACGATGACCTGATCGCCAATATCAAGGCGGGTGATACGCGCACGTTCAACGATGAAAAATGGGACCCGGATACCTGGCCCGCCACGGCCGAAGGAGTCGGAATGAGCGAGGCTCCACGGGGCGCCCTGGCCCATTGGATCCGGATCAAGGATAAGCAGATCGACAACTACCAGCTCGTGGTGCCCAGCACGTGGAACGCTTCGCCTCGCGACGGCATGGGACAGCGTTCGGCGTACGAAGAAGCGCTTATCGGTACTCCGGTCGCCAACATCGATCAACCGCTGGAAATACTCAGGACGATACACTCCTTTGATCCGTGCATCGCCTGCGCCGTGCATCTCTACGATCCCGCGGGGAAGCACATTCACCAGGTCAAGGTTGTATAGGGAGGAAGCCATGCCAAACACGACGACCTCATCGTATCAACGGGTGTACGTGTGGGAGTTCCCCGTACGCTTGTATCACTGGGTTAATGCCATTACGGTAACGATCCTGATTGTCACCGGTTACATTATTGGGAATCCCACGACCATCACTTACGGGAACGAAGCATACCAGCAGTACTGGTTCGGGACCATTCGATTTCTCCATTTCCTGAGCGCGTTTATTTTCTTCTTCAATTTCCTGGTGCGCATCTACTGGGGTTTCGTGGGGAACAAGTTCGCGCGGTGGAATAACTTCATCCCGTTGAAGAAAGAACAGTGGCGGGAAATGATCGAAATCCTCAAGGTGGATATCCTCCAGACCAAGATGCGGGGGAGGATATCCCTCGGTCACAACGCCTTGGCGGGCTTGATCTATTTCCTGAGTTTCATGGTTTTTCTCTTCCAGTGCATCACCGGTTTTGCCATGTATTCCAGCATGAGCTCTTCACCACTGCCCCGGCTTTTCAATTGGGTCGTGCCGCTCATGGGCGGAGATTTTGCCGTGCGCCAATGGCATCACATGTTCATGTGGTTCTTTGTCGTCTTTATCATCATCCACGTGTACCTGGTCTTTTACCACGATTACGTGGAGGGAAGGGGAACCACCTCGTCCATGGTGGGTGGATGGAAGTTCACTCGCAAGGACTAATACTCATTGCCCCCGTTCGCGTTCATACCGGTGCAGGACGGGGGCTTTTTTATTACTTGCAAATGATTGTTTGACCGTTTATGGACAAAATAGAACATCCGTTGCTCGTTCTCGGCATAGGAAATATCCTCATGGGTGACGAGGGTGTCGGCGTTCACGTTATTCGCAGACTCCGGGAAGAATCCCTTCCCGGGGGTGTTGAGTGCCTCGATGGAGGAACGGGGAGTTTTCAACTCCTCGACCCCATGCAGCGAGCAAAGAAAATCATCCTGATCGACGCCACGATCGATGGTTCACCCACGGGCACGGTCCGACGATTGACACCCCGGTATTCCAGCGATTATCCCCAAACCCTGACCGCGCACGATATCGGGTTGAAAGATCTTCTCGATACCTATTATCTTCTTGGAAGCGAACCGAATGTGACCTTGTTCGCGGTTTCGATTCCGGTCATCCATGAAGTGTGCATGGAATTATCGCCCGAGCTCGAAGCCCAGGTACCGAATATCGTCAGGCTCGTTCTCCAGGAAATTCATTACGTGCAAGCGTCTCCTTCTCCGTGATGGTTCCCGATGCATGAGCTTTCAATAGCCGATTCCATCATCAAAACCGTTCTCCACGAGATCGAAGTCAAGAACCTTCCCTCCGTGAAACGCATCGTAGTGCGGATCGGCGCGTTGAGCGGCGTGGTGCCGGACGCGCTGGAATTCGGTTTCGAAGCCCTCGTGATTGACACGCCGCTGGAACGATCGCGACTCGTCATCGAGTATCTTCCGGTTCGCGGCAAGTGCCGGGAATGCGGGAAGGACTTCGAGGTGGACGATTTCCTGTTCGCCTGCCCCCACTGTGCATCCGGCGCCATCGACGTCACGCAGGGCGAGGAACTCGACATCGCCTACCTCGACGTGGAAGACGAATCCCATCCCGAGCGCCACTCGCCAAGCTGAATTCCCGTTTCTTCTCCGTGTACGGTTCCATCCCGCCCTTGCGCGTCGCGCGCATCGTTTCGATTTCACCGGGTCGATGACTATCTTTATCACGGTTGACAGGGTGCTGCATGAAGGAAGCAGTCGCTGACTTAACCATTCCACTTCTCATGCGAAAAATTCCGGGTGCGGCCATGACCGAAAAAATCGCGTTGGAAAAGAAAGTCCTTTCGGAAAACGATCGCCTTGCGGCGGAAATCCGCCAAATCCTGAACCGGAACGGCGTAGCCGTGCTCAATCTCGTAAGCTCGCCAGGTTCGGGAAAAACATCGCTGTTGGAAAAAACTATCGGGGCGCTGGCCGACGAACTGAGGATCGGCCTGATCGCGGGTGACGTGCAGACCGATAACGACGCCGTCCGGCTGTCTCATGCTGGTGCCAGGATGGTCCGGCCGATTATCACCGGTGGGGCT
>JAJRXL010000341.1 GCA_024276335.1 Bacteroidota bacterium | reverse complement strand
TGTCGATCTGACCGACGAAGGCGAACGGCAGAAATTCTACGATGGTTCCGCCAGGCTCCTCGTCTCGTTCTCGGAAGATATGAGCGCCTCGGTGGAAGGCACGTACCGGTACCAGCGGGGACGCGGCCTGGATTTGGATATAGGGTTGGTGAAGGGCGAACTCATTTTTTCCTACCGGAGAATCACGTTCCACGTTGGGGGCGAGGCGTATAAAAGCGTCTTTCTCCAGCAGGAAAAGCGGCAATACGTCGGCGGTTACGTACGAATCGAGCGGGAGTTCTGATGCCGGGTACAGTACAATTCATAGTGTTTGCATTCGTTTTTTCGTGGAGCGTATTCACGTTCTCCAACGTTTCGCCTGGTCCAAGCGTTGCCGATGGGTGTGTCTCCTCCGGATGCCATGACAAGCTGATGGGCAAATCCACCGTTCATGAAGCCGCCACGGATGATTGCGAAAACTGTCACGAATCAAATGGGAATGAACACCCCGGTTCCCAGGGCAATGAATTTACATTGGTCGAAGCCGTGCCTGGTCTTTGTTTCCAATGTCACGACGGTCCGGAAAAAGGGAATACTCTGCATAGTCCGTTTGAAGAGGGCGATTGTCTTTCCTGCCATTCTCCGCACAGCTCCAATACGCCGAAATTGCTCCTGGCTAAGACCTCGGGCGATCTGTGCAATACGTGCCACGTGATTGATGACGAAGAAAAATCATCACGGCATCCTCCCATGCGGAGG
Source organism: Bacteroidota bacterium (assembly GCA_024276335.1). GTDB lineage: Bacteria > Bacteroidota > Ignavibacteria > SZUA-365 > JAADGX01 > JAADGX01. Next base: position 6,988 of record JAJRXL010000341.1, on the reverse strand, counting down.
GGGAAATGCGTGGAATGTCACGATCCGCATCAATCCGCTCAGCCATCACTGTTGAAAGTCGGAATACCCTACCTGTGCTTCGTTTGCCACAAGGATATCGAAAAGCAGGAAAAGGAGAAATCGGTTCACCCGCCGTTCGAAGAGGAGTGCATGGAATGCCACGAGCCGCATGTCTCCGACCAGTCATGGCTGGTAAGGGAACCGGTGCCGGAGCTGTGTTATTCGTGCCATGAAGAGATGAAAGAGGAATTAGCCTCATCGCCGGACGTTCACCCGGCCATCCTGGAGAGGAAATCCTGCCTGGGATGCCACTTGCCCCACAGTTCAGCCCATGAGACGTTGTTGCGAAAGAAAGAACGCGCGCTGTGTTACCAGTGCCATTCCGACAGCAGAAAAGCGCCGGATAAGATCCGGGTGAACATCAGGCGAAAAGTGGAAAACAGCAAGTACGTTCATCCTCCGGTCGAGGACGGGTGCGATGTCTGTCATGCGCCGCATGCAGCAAAATTCAGCTTTCTCCTTCCCAAGAGATTCCCGAAGGGAAATTACACGAAACCGAAGCTGTCTTCGTTTGCGTTCTGTCTCGAGTGCCATGACCCCGAGTTTTTACAATCCCCTGAAACGGACAGCGCCACCGAGTTCAGGAATGGTCGGAAAAATCTTCACGTCGTTCACGTGATGAAGGAAAAGGCCATGGTGTGCGTTGACTGCCATGACGTGCACGGTTCCGATAACGAACACCTGATCGCCGAGAAAATCAAGTTCGGGCGGTGGGAAATGCCGTTGCAATACAAGGCGACCGAGGACGGAGGGTCGTGCAGACCGGCATGTCATGAAGAAAAAACATATCAACGATAACACTTGGAAATGCGTGAATCATTAATAAATACAGGAAACAGCAAAGACTACATTGGGGGAAAACAATGGATGTCAAGAGATTTCTCATCATGACAGGCACAATCCTGGTCGCCTGTGTTATATGCGTCCATAACCTGGGCGCAGGAAGTTGCAATACTGCTGAAGAATGTAACTACACGGGGCTGAAGAGTCCCGCTCCGGATATCGATCAGAGCCATCACGACTTCGATGATGCTTCGTGGGCGAACTATGAAACATGTCGGCCGTGTCACGTTCCGCACAACGCGAACACCGGCGTTCCGAATTCGCCTCTTTGGAGCCACGACCTGTCCACCGCGAGCTACACGCTCTATTCCCGGAGCACCATGGACGCCTCGCCCGGTCAACCGACCGGCACGACGAAACTGTGTCTTTCCTGCCACGACGGTACGGTGGCCGTGGAGAATTTCGCCGGGAATCACAATGGTTCGTGGTACCCGACTTTTGGCAAGATCGGGACGGACCTGAGCAAACACCATCCTATCGGATTCGTCTATAATTCCGCGCTTGCTGCCGCCGACGGAGAGCTCTATGACCCCAGCACAACCCAGTCCGGTCTAGGCGGGACGATCGAGGAGGATTTGTTGGATAACGGGAAAATGGGTTGCATTTCATGCCATGATGTCCACATTTCGAGAAACAAGAACGGTTGCTTGGGATGTCATTTCGTTGCACCCGGTGTGACGACAAGGACCCTGTCGATCTGGAAGGATAACACGGGCAGCGCACTGTGTCTTACGTGCCACAAGAAGTAGGGCTTATGCAGGTTTTATGTTGGTAGGGAAGAGAAAACGTCAATGGCGATCAATCATGTAGAGTGAAGGATGAAAATCTTGAACTACATATTGATTTGGATTTTTCCCATGCTGCTGCTTAACCAGGGAGGTGTCCAGGTTGGGAAGGACCACGACAATAAACGTTCGGGCGATCGCGAAGGCGTCATTCGTTCGCATATCCTGATGATGGCTCATCATCCGGATATCAAGGACAGCCACCACGATTTCCGAAGCGCTTCCTGGAGGAGCATGACCATGTGCCAACCGTGTCATGTACCGGAAGTAACGGATTCAACGAGTTACGAAACCCCCGCATGGAGCAGTACCTCGCGCGTACCGCCGTTCACGATGTATTCAAGCCCGACGATGAATGCGTTTGTAGGGCAACCGTCCGGTATTTCCAAGTTGTGTCTTTCCTGCCATGATGGAACGGTTGCCATTGAAAGCCACGCAGAATCGGAAACGGGACAACCCCTGCTTCTTGCGGGTGAGTTCAAAATAGATTTGAGCAGTTCCCATCCCGTTTCTTTTCCCTATGATGATGGACTTGTGATTATGGATCGCAAATTACGCGATCCCGTTTCAACCGCCTCCGGTCTTGGAGGCACGATTGCTGAAGACCTTCTTGACAACGGGAGAGTGGAGTGCACATCGTGCCACGATCCCCACATATCTCGTAATACGCAGGGATGCTCCGGTTGTCATATCATGCACGAAAACAAGATCAAGACCCTTTCTCTTCGTATCGACAATTCGCGGAGTAAACTCTGCCTGGTTTGTCATAACAAGTAAGTAGTACCCACATGCAGATACAAAGTTTGTTCTGGGGGGAATATCCAAATGAATCGTTCAGCTTTTGTCTTTTACGCGTAGATCCTGATGGTTCACTTGTCGGTCCAATCAGCGTCAACGCCGGGAGCGATGCCCGCTTCCCACAATACGATTATTCAGGCCTGTAACGGGACGCTCACGGAAGCGATCCTGTCACCGGATATTCGAAACAGCCATCACGATTTCAGCGGCGCATCGTGGAGCGGCAACCAAATCTGCCGCCCCTGCCATGTTCCGCACAACGCCATTACGACTGTGCCGAATTCCCCGTTGTGGAGTCACCAGCTATCCACGGCTTCGTACACGGTCTATTCGAGCTCGACACTGGATGCGCAGACGAACCAGCCGCTTGGCACGACGAAGCTTTGCCTGTCGTGTCATGATGGTACGGTGGCAATCGAGAATCACGCAGGCCAGACCAACGGGACACGATTCACTTCGTGGGGAAAGGTCGGCACGGATTTAAGCGATGATCACCCGGTTTCGTTCGTCTATAATACGGCCCTGGCGACCTCCGACGGCGAGCTCTACGATCCGAGCACGACGTTGTCCGGATTGGGTGGAACCATCGAGGATGATTTGCTTGATAACGGAAGAGTTGAATGCTCGACATGCCATGATCCGCATATCTCCCGGAACACACAGGGATGCTCGGGTTGTCATAACGCTCACGGCGGTTTTGGAATGACAGGGAGGACGTTGTCATTGCGAATCGACAATGCGGGAAGCGCGTTTTGCCTGACGTGTCACAAAAAGTGATACAACGACGGGCTTCATCGAAGCCCGTTTTTTTCGAAATCATTGTTCCGCAGGGAGAAGCAGCTTCCGCTGTCACTTGATGTGGCATTGTTGACACAGCCTCCCGTGAAAAATTTCTTCTGCCGCTTTCGAATCGTTGGTACAGACCTGCTCGTTTCTCGAAGGCCCTTCTTCGTCAGTCTTTTTTATATGGCAACTTAAACATCCCACCTTTCCGCCAATCAATTTGATGCGGGAATTGAGGGAAATGGGATCGACATATCCCGTTGGTTGTTTTTCCACCGACTTCGCGTAAAACATGCCAACGGAATGGTTTTTCGTTTTAATCGAGCCCGCTTCGACATGTTCTATGGGGGCTGTCACCGGGCGAAGCGGAATATATGTGCCGTTTGATCCATCATGACAGCGCATGCACTTGCGGGATTCGAAGTCCAGATCGCTGACGGAAAGTCTCGTCGGCGATGATTTGCGGACGGACGCGTCGGCCCAAAACTGGGCATGACCGGTGGTGGTGAAAAACGCGGCAACGAAACAAACAAACAGAATTTTTTTCCAATACATTGTACCAACTCCTTTTACTGCTGGAGTTGGGGCTTCGAATTCCGTACCATGACGGGTGCATTGGATGAGAAATTCCAAAACACGCTGAATACAGCAAGAATTCGTTGATTATGACCGCAGAACGATGCTCTCTGTAAAGCATCATTATTGTAAAATATTGCACTTACGGCGTGTGAGTGAAATCTTTACAATCATTTAAGCCGGATACAATGAACACCCGGTTCCTAGGGCGAATAATGAAATCGTGGATTTTTGCTTATTTTTGGCGTTTTATAATGTGAGGCAAATGAAAGGTGTAAAGGGAGGCAGGTATAAGACCTTAATTCTACCCATTCAAGCAAGAGCGTTCTGATACAGAACCCTACCTATTGTAATAAATACAAAAGTCTTGTTGTATGACGGTGTGAGTGGAAATGCGTCGAATTATGCGTTTTCGCAGTGGTTGGACCAGTATAACCGGATGGCTTCCAGCATCTTGTGCTTGTAGATCTCGCGGTCGAACGATTCCGCGTGCTTCCGGATCATTTCGGGGCGCCACGTCCTGGACTCGAGATCACGAATGGCTTCGATGAGTGCTTCGGCGCATTGTTTACGAAAAAACACGCCGGTCTGCCCCTCGACCACGGTTTCGGTAGCGCCGCCGACGCCGAATGCGACGACCGGTTTTCCACAGGCCATGGCCTCCACTGGAACGATTCCGAAATCCTCCTCGCCCGGAAAGAGAAGTGCCTTGCAGTGCTGGAAGCCCGCGCTTATTTCGTCACTGGACAACCATCCCTCGAATCGCACTGTCGGACCGGCGAGGGCCTTCAGGCGCTCCTTTTCCGGTCCATCACCAATAATACGGAGGGGATGATGGATCTTATTGCAAGCCTCGATGGCAATATCCACGCGCTTGTAGGGAACGAGGGCAGATACAACCAGGAAGTACTCTCCCGGTTCATGCGATACCTGGAAACGCCCCACGTCAACAGGCGGATAGATGACTTCCGCCGTGCGTTGCCAGTATTGCTCGATGCGTTTTCGGACATGGTGGGAATTGGCGATGAAATGATCGACGCGCTCGAAGGATGCGACGTCCCATCGACGCAGGCGTTTTGCCGCGTAGCCGATAAATGCCCTCTTGATGGAACCCACCTGGTTTTTTCCGAAGTAGGCGTCGAACATGTTCCAGATGTATCGCATCGGGGTGTGGACGTAGGAAACGTGCAATGCTCGCGCGGCGGGAATGACACCCTTGGCCACGGCATGCGATGTCGAGATGACCAGGTCGAATTCATCCAGGTCGAAGCTCTCGATGGCACGGGGGAAAAGCGGCAGGTAGTTCCTGTAACCGTTTCGGGCAAAGGGCAGTCGCTGGAGAAAAGAAGTTCGAATTTCGTGTCGTCGAATTGTACGCGAGAGCTGTTCTGGGTATGCCAGCAGCGTGAATATGGGGGCGTCGGGGAAGAGTTCGCACAGGACTTCGAGACACTTCTCACCACCGCGCATTCCGGTCAGCCAGTCGTGTACCAGGGCGACGCGATAAGGAGCATAGATGGGATTTGATATCAGTTCGAGTTTCATCGTACATTGAAACCTACGGATTACGAGCCGTGCATGCAAAGAACATAAACGATAGCAGGATTGCATATGATGACCGTTTCCACCTCAACCCCGTTCGAAATCAGGAATGCGTCCGGCGACCGCATCCGCGGCAATGTTCACGCCCCCGGTCGACCTGAGGGTGCTCCCGTTATTATCATCTGTCATGGATTCAAGGGATTCAAGGATTGGGGCGCTTTCCCCGCGGTCGCGGAATTCCTGGCCCGCCTGGGATGGATTGCTATACGGTTCAACTTTTCGCACAACGGGATCGGCGACAACGAGACGGAGTTCACGGAACTGGAGAAATTCGCCGAGAACACGTTAAGCAAAGAGATGGAGGATCTGCAGGCGGTAATCGAAGAAGTGACGGGTGGTCGATTGTTCCCCTATGCCGCCGATACCTCGCGCGTGGCTTTGCTTGGCCACAGCCGGGGCGGGGGAATTGTCATCCTCAAGGCCGCCGAGGAGCCGCGGGTAAAAGCGGTAGTGAGCTGGGCTTCCGTTTCGACCTTCGATCGGTGGGGACCGGAAACCAGGAAGCGCTGGAAAGCGAAGGGTATCATCGAGGTGATGAATACGCGGACGAATCAACGCATGCCTATGAAGGTCAGCCTGCTCGAGGACTTCGAGGCGAACCGCGAGCGATTCGATATCCTGAAGGGGGTGAAAAAACTGGAGGTCCCTTTGCTTATCGTCCACGGGGAGCAGGATGTCTCCGTACCCGTGGAAGAAGCCGGGAAGATTTACGAAGCGGCGAACAAGGAGCGAACGGATATGCTTATCGTGCCGAATGCCGATCACGTGTTCGGCGCCCGGCACCCGTTTGAAGGAATGCCTCCGGCCCTGGCATCAGTATTACAGGGAACTGCCGACTGGCTGAAGGATCACGTTTAATTTTACCATGTCCCAGGTAATGAAAAAGACCGCGACGATGGCGGTCTTTTTCGTTTGCCGTTATTCACCTCTATGCTTCAGGATGCAAGGGCCTTGTTGACGTTTGCTGCGGCTTCTTTCAAGTCGTGGGCAACTTTGAATGAAAGCCCCGACCTGGCCAGGATATCCCCCGCTTTGTCGGCGTTCGTACCGGCCAGTCGAACGACGATGGGAATCTTGACTTTTGTGTTCTTCGCCGCCTGTACTACCCCCTGGGCGACCCGGTCGGCGCGCACGATGCCGCCGAAGATGTTGATCAGGATGGCTTTGACGTTTTTATCGGCAAGGATGATACGGAATCCCTGCTCCACGGTTTCCGCGCTGGCGCTTCCGCCCACGTCGAGAAAGTTAGCTGGTTCGCCGCCGGACAGCTTGATCATGTCCATCGTTGCCATGGCGAGACCCGCGCCGTTGACCATGCAGCCGACGTTTCCGTCCAGTTTGATGTAGTTGAGATGTGCTGCCGACGCCTTGACTTCCAGCGGATCCTCTTCCTTCGTATCCCGCATTTTCAGAATGTCGGGATGACGGTACAGTGCGTTGTCGTCGAAGTTCATCTTGGCGTCGAGCGCGAGCACCAGCCCTTCCTTTGTTACGACCAGCGGGTTGATCTCAACCAGGCTTGCATCGGATTCCTTGTACGC
>JAJRXL010000035.1 GCA_024276335.1 Bacteroidota bacterium | reverse complement strand
ATTGCGCAGAACAACCATGGTGGACATCATGCGGGATTGAACCGTGTGGGCGGCCAAATCGAACTCGAGTTCAAGCTTGACATGGATCATGTCAACAACCAGTTCGCGAAAGGGGAACCGTTTCTGGGAATCCACCTGTGCGAATACAGGCAACGCCGTAGCGGCGATGAAAAGAATGCTGAGGATGAAGGCTTTTTTCAATTTCGAATCCTTGGATGATGTTATCCGTTCATTCACTAAAACATACGAGGGACGCGCGTTCATAACAACGGTGACGGTCGGGATAATTCCCCTTGTACATGCTGCGGAAGCTTAGTATCATGTACAGATAACAGGAAGAACACATGCCGAAACAACCCGTTTCCGCCAACATAAAGATTACCCTTGTCGCCCTTGCCAGTATTATCGTCCTGGCAGTCCTCTTCTATACCCACGACCTCGTCAATAAACTCGCGTCGCGCGAGACCGCCATCGCCCATCTTTACGCCGTCAGCCAGCAGTATCTTGCCAGCGAACGAACCTCGGAGGGAGATGTCAGTTTCATCTTTGATGAGATCATCAACTCGCCAACGTTTCCCATCGACTTTCCTCTCATCCTCTCCGATCGCGAAGGGAATCCCATTTCAACGAGAAATATCGAGCTGGATTCCTCGCTGTCACAGGCGGAACGTGACGCGTTTCTGCGGGAACAGATGGAGGCATTCGCCGAAGTCAACGACCCTATTGTCGTAGCCTACCAGGACACAATCATCCTTCAGTATATCTATTATGATGAATCTTCGCTGGTAAAACAGTTACGCTTGTTGCCATACGTGGAGATCCTGGTCGTCGGGTTGTTCATCATCATCGGGTACGTCGGTTTCAGTCATATAAAACGCAACGAACAATCCAATATCTGGGTGGGGATGGCCAAGGAAACCGCGCACCAACTGGGGACCCCGTTGTCCAGCCTCATGGGATGGACGGAATTATTACGGGAAAAGGCCGATTCCCCCGATGAAGTACGTGCAATTCTCGAGGACATGAAACAGGACGTGGAACGGCTAAACCGTATTACTCAGCGATTTTCGAAAATCGGATCCAAACCGCAACTGCAACGGTTCACCGTCGAGGCCATCCTTACCGATGCGATTTCCTACTTCCAACGACGACTGCCCCAAGCCGGAAAACATGTGGAGTTCATTATCACCGGCGATAAATCCATTCCCATCAGCGTGAATCCGGACTTGTTTTCGTGGGTATTGGAAAACCTCATCAAGAATGCTCTTGACGCAATGGAAAACGGCAAGGGGAAGATCATTTTCACTGTTACAAAAAACGGGAAATGGATTGACATTGACGTCCAGGATACGGGGAAAGGGATCGATAAGCGCTTCAGGAAGGATATCTTTCGTCCCGGATATTCAACCAAGAAACGTGGTTGGGGGCTGGGCCTCAGTCTTGCAAAGCGTATCGTCGAGGACTACCACAAGGGAAAACTCTTGCTTCTCTCCACTTCATCCGCGGGTACGACCTTCCGCATACGTCTCCACGAATACGTTTAATGCCTCGACCACACGTCAACATCGCCCCCCTCACACGAACACTCGGAAAGTCAGCGAGTCTTGACCCTGAATTCAACCCGTCGATTTTTTGCGCGACCTTCTTCCGTCTCGTTAGTCGCAATGGGTTCATCCATGCCATACCCCCGCGCAATGATCCTGGAAGGCGCTATACCATGATCAACGAGATATTGTCTTACGGCATTCGCGCGTTGTTGCGACAGCTTCTTGTTGTAATCCGGTGATCCGACATTATCCGTATGACCAGCAACTTCGACCTGGATGCCGGGGTTGTTTTTTAACCACTTCACCGCCTGATTCAGATCGGCACGCGATTCCGGCTTCAACACGGCCTTATCGAAATCGAAGAACACCAGGAGGCGTACCATCTCGCGATCCATAAGGATATCACGACGCAGGACCCGGTTTCGAGAATTTCTGGAGACATCGAAGCGATCGGAATAAAACAGGTAGCCGGGAGCTTCCGCGGTCACTGCATAGCTTCGACCGGTGGAGAGAACGACAACATAGTTTCCATCGATATCATCACTGTAAAATTCCGCGACTTTTTCCTGGTTCGACAGATCGGTCACGGTCAACTTCGCGCCGACCGCCTGCCCGGTTTTTGCGTCTTTCACCACGCCGACAATAGTCGTCACAGCATCCGGCGGAAGCGGATTGGGCACGGCAACGAAGAGGTCATAGTTTCCCTGGCCGCCATCCCTGGTGCTGGCGAAATACGCATTATCCGTTCCAAGCTGCACGGTGAAGAACGACTCATCATTGACTGTATTGATCGGCATTCCCATGTTTTCCGGACTCGTCCATTTTCCATTCCGGAAACGGGTCACGTAAATATCCAACCCACCAATACCAGGATGCTGATCCGAAGCGAAGTAAAGGGTAACTCCATCCGGTGCAATGTAAGGCGCGAGCTCATCACCTGCCGTATTGACCGTCGAACCCAGGTTAACGGGAACGGACCATGTCCCACCCAGCGTTCGCTGGGACACCCATATATCGGTCCCGCCATACCCTCCCGGCCTATCGGAAGCAAAAAACAACCTGGTCCCGTCTGCGGAAATACTGGGCTGAGATTCCCAGTGCTCGCTGTTGATTACACGGCCGAGATTCCGGATATCCCTCCACGCCCCGGCGGAGTATCGCGCGGCGTAAAGGTCGCAATCACCGAAACCATCGTCCCGGTCGCAGCCAACGAATACCATGAAATGCCCATCGGGTGTAATTGTCGTGCTGCCGTCGGGTTCCGAGGAATTGATTCCCTCCCTGGCGGGAATTACCGGCCCCCATCCGGTCCGCGACGCAGCCGTTGAATAAATGTCCTGGTCGCCCGTCCTGTTCGATGTGAAATACAACACCCTGCCGTTGCCAAGAACCATCGGGGCAAAATCATCATCAGTGGAATTCACCCCCGCCCCCAAGTTCGAAATGGATACCGCATGATTCGGGGGAGTGATAATTGTACGATGCAGGTCATCTTGTTGCGCACGTGCCCCACCTGGCCAACCGGTGAAGAGAAGGATGGAAACGAAGAAGAACGATACCACTTTGCTCATGATAATATCCCCGTAACATTCTGGTAAGTTGCAAAAATGATGTACTCGCCCATTCTATTATTCAATCACGGAATACACCGTATCCACGGACTTCGTTTTTAAAAAATGAAACAGCTATAAATTCTCATCTATCTCTACAGGCAAATCTTGCCGAATAACATAGAGAAAAAAAACATTGCAGACAATCATAACCGCTCGCTTCGAAATAAGCGTATCATAACGAACCTGTACAAGAGTGCGCTATCGTGTTGCACGGTTTGACTCTTTGGTAATGGAATATTATCTTTATTCTTTGTATTGCGTTGTTAAGAAACGAGGATTTCATGTTTGTCATATTAATGGTCTTGCTAGTAATAATCTCCATCATGCTTACTGTTGTTATCCTTATGCAGGCAAGCAAAGGTGTCGGGCTTTCCGGCGCATTTGGAGGCGGAGGCGGCATGGGAGCCATGCTTGGAGTACGCAAGACATCGGATATCCTGGCGCGAACGACCTGGATATTGGCAGTCTCTTTAATCGTACTTATTCTCATGGTCAACCTCTTTTTCCTGCCACGTGGCGAAGTACGGGAAAGCGTACTCGAAAGGTCAGCTTCCGAAGTACCGGTGCAACCCCAGGCACCGGCACCGCAACCCGCCCAACCGCCCGGGAAGTAATCAGACTATCCGTAAAAAGGCAGGTTTCTCGACCTGCCTTTTTTCATTTCCCTTTCCGTGATCCTACACGTGTTCTTCAGCATGATAACTCGATCGTACCAGCGGAGCTGATTCCACGTGCCTGAAACCAATATCCAAGCCGAACTCTTTCCAATATTCAAATTCTTCCGGCGTCACCCACCGATCCACCGGTAAGTGATGCCT
>JAJRXL010000340.1 GCA_024276335.1 Bacteroidota bacterium | reverse complement strand
CACGAGGATAAACAGAAGGTCGGACTGGTTGTGATCGAGTTTTTCCATGACGGGAAAGAGATGGTCTTCATCGGCAGGCCAGGTACTTCCGGCCACCAGGACTGTCTTGTGCTCGTAAACGCTCGCCGGGACGAGACTGGTTTCACTCGCGAGCTTTGCCTTTTGCAGCACCCGGTCGTACCGCGTGTCGCCCGCAACTTCCACCCGCGTGTTTTTCAGGGGAAAACGCCGGAAATTTCCGGCGTCTCGCCTCGAGACGGTAAAGATTGCTTCCATCGGCTCGTAGCAAGCGCGATACATCGTGCGGATGCCGGGCCAAAGACCGGCCGAGGATGTTCTGAGCGTTGCGTTGACCAGGATGACCGGTATGGTTCGGCGGTGGCATTCGAGAACGTGATTGGGCCAGATGTCGTAGCGGATAAAAACAGCGGCGCGCGGGCGTATGACATCGAGGAACCACCGGGCGTTTTTCCGGGAATCGAACGGAATGTAGGTGATGATGTCGGCGGGTTCGTAGTGCCGATTGTTTTCGAAGCCGGAAGGCGAAAAGAAACTGGCGATGATACGGACATCGGGAAGGCGGCGTTTTATTTCTTCGATGATGGGCTTGGCTTGCTCGAATTCGCCCATCGACGAGGCATGGATCCACAGCCGTGGACCGGCTTCGAGATTCTTGACGTCATGGGCGAGGGTGGAAAATGCGGCATTTCGTCCGACAATGCCTTCCCGGGCTTTCCTGTTCACGAGAGAATACGCCCTGACTGCAAGGTAAAACACGGGCATGGCAAACGCGTTGTACACAAAACTCCACAACATGATTTGAATGTAACAAAAATAATTGCCTTTATCATTGTGCCCGGTTTGGCCGGATGATCGTGGTTGTCATACTCGAGTGTTCGTTGTGGTGGCAATGGCGGGCGTTTGTCTTTGCAATTTGCTCGCGGTAGGCGTATTTTGACACGATAAATATTGAAAATCACATGACAGAAGAACGACAGGAAAACCCTAAAAACCCTTCACCCGATTCGGTGAGCCAGAAAAAAAGCGGACGGAGATATAATCGACCGAGCCAGCTTGATTTATCCGTCGTGATTCCCTTGCTGAACGAGAGCGAATCGCTTCCCGAGCTCGCGGAGGAAATAAAGGCGGTCTGTAGCCGGATGAATCTCCGCTGGGAGGTATGGTTTGTCGATGACGGTAGTACTGACGGTTCCTTCGATATCCTGCGGAAACTCCATCGCGAGGATGGACGGTTCAGGGTGATCCGGTTCCGTCGGAATTACGGCAAGTCTGCAGCCCTGGCCGCCGGTTTCAAGCAGGCGCGGGGAAGGTTCGTCGTGACCATGGACGCGGACCTCCAGGATGATCCCGAAGAAATTCCTGCCTTGCTGGACAAACTGGAGGAAGGCTACGACCTGGTTTCCGGGTGGAAGAAAAAGCGATACGATCCCATCACCAAGACCATCCCTTCCAAGTTCTTCAATTTCGTGACCGGTATTTTGACCGGAATACGCATCCACGATTTCAACTGTGGCTTGAAAGCCTATCGCCGGGAAGTCGTCAAGGCAGTGAACGTGTACGGCGAACTTCACCGATACGTGCCCGTGCTGGCCAAGATGGCGGGATTCACTGTGACGGAAAAGATCGTTCAACACCATCCCCGCAAGTACGGTAAGACCAAGTTCGGATTGAGCCGCTTCCTCAAGGGCTTTCTCGATCTCGTGACGGTACTTTTCACTTCACGGTATACGCAGCGTCCTCTTCACCTGTTCGGTACGATTGGGATCGTCTTCGTCGCGGTGGGGCTCGGTATCAATGCCTACCTGACGTACGTCTGGATCATGGGTTATCCGATCAGCAATCGCCCGCTGTTATTTCTCGGTATCCTGCTCATCATGGTCGGCTTCCAGTTGATCTCGACGGGTTTGCTTGCCGAGATGATTACCAAGTCGCAGTTCAATCAGCACCACGTCAGCATCAGGGATATCCTCAAGTAACAGCATGAAATATTTCTCCGATTGCAAGCACTTCCGCGGCGACGTGCCCTGCCGCCCCCACAAGCAGGAAGGGGTTCACTGCGAAAACTGTCCGCATTACCTCCCTATCGATCGCAACATCCTGATCATCAAACTGGGCGCCATCGGGGACGTTATCCGCACGACGCCGTTGATTCGAAAGCTTCGGGAATTGCACCCCAACGCGCGCCTGTGGTGGCTTTCGCATACGCCGGAAATCCTGCCCTCGGAGGTGGACGTGCCCATGCGCTTCGATCTGCGCAGTGTCATTACCTTGCTGTCAATTAACTTCGACCTGCTCATCAATCTCGATAAAGACCGGGAAGCGTGCTCCCTGACGGACAGGATCGAGGCCAGCGTCAAGAAGGGGTTCATCTTGCGAAACGGCGTTTGCGCCCCCCTCGACGGAGACGCGAAGCATAAATTTCTCACCGGCATTTTCGACGACATCAGCAAGGCCAATACGCGGAACTACCTCGACGAGATGTTCGAGATCGTCGGTTACACGTGGAATGGCGAGGAATACCTGCTCGCCCCCCCGCAGGAGGTTTTCGATCTGGGGTTGATCGAGATCTTGCCCGTCGTGGGACTGAACACGGGGTGTGGCGGACGATGGACCAGCAGGTTATGGCCGGAGGAGCGCTGGGTGCAACTGGCGAAGATGCTGATCGCGAAGGGCTTCCTGCCGCTGTTCCTGGGTGGCGAGCAGGAGCACGAGAAAAACATCCGGCTGGCCACCGAGAGCGGCGGTCGCTACCTCGGGCATTTTCCTCTGCCGATTTTCATTGCCGAAATGAATGCCTGCGACCTCATCGTTACCGGTGTCACCATGGCCATGCACATCGCGATCGGGTTGCGCAAGAAGCTCATTCTTTTCAACAACATTTTTAACCGGCACGAGTTCGAGCTTTTCGGACGCGGCGAAATCATCGAGCCGTCGAAGCCATGCACCTGCTTTTACCAGCCCCGCTGCGTGAACCCGGATTACCATTGCATGGACTACATCGCGCCGGAAACCGTACTCGACCGCATCGAACACTGGATCGCTGAACCGGTGTCATGATCCCATGAACATCGTTCTCATCGGAACCGCCTATCCGTTGCGAGGGGGGATTGCGCATTACGTCGGCCTCCTCTATAAATACCTCTCCCGCCGCCACGACGTGACCGTCGTGACCTTCAAGCGCCAGTATCCGAAACTCCTGTTTCCCGGAAAGAGCCAGGAAGAAACCGGCGACCCCGGCATACCCCTGGAAAGCCGCTTGTGGATTGATTCCATCAACCCGTGGACATGGGTGACCACCGGTTTGCGCGTCCGGCGCATGAACCCCGAACTCGTCATTTACAAGTTCTGGCTCCCTTTTTTCGCTCCCGCGTACGGGGTGATTGCGGCGATCGCAAAATGGCGCAGGGCAACCAGGACGCTGTTCATCTGCGATAATATCATCCCGCACGAACACCGCCCCGGCGACAGGCTCTTCACGCGGTTCGCCATGCGGTTCGTTGATTTCTATCTCGTCCAGTCCCGGTCGGTCCAGAACGACCTGCTTTCGCTCGAGCCGGAGGCAAAATACGTCTTGCAGCCCCACCCCGTCTATGAGATATTCGGCGAGGAGCTCGAACGGGGTGGAGCTCGGGAACGGCTGAACGAAACACACCCGGTGCTGGCCCTGATGCCGGAGGAAAACATTATCTTGTTCTTTGGATACGTGAGGGATTACAAGGGGTTGGACGTCTTGCTCGACGCTCTTCCACCGTTGCTGGAGCGGCGAAAGGTACGGGTCTTGGTGGTGGGTGAGTTTTACTCCGACGAGAAAAAATACCGGGAACAGGTAGAACGGCTGGGCATCAGGAGTTACGTGTATTTTCATTCGTCCTACGTTCCGAACGAAGAGGTACGCCTCTTCTTCTCGGCGGCGGACGTCGTAGCGCTTCCGTATCATTCCGCCACCCAGAGCGGCATTGTTCAGATCGCGTATAATTTCAACCGGCCGGTGGTCGCCACCGATGTCGGGGGACTGGCTGAAGTTGTGATTCACGGGCGGACTGGCTACATTGTTCCACCACATGATCCCAAGGCGTTTGCCCAGGCTTTGAACCGGTTCTATACCGAGGACCGGTTCGCGGAATTTCGCATGAACGTTCTCGAAGAAAAGAAGAAATACACGTGGGATGCCATGGTTGAAGCGATTGAATCCCTGGTTTTCACATCCCGCCACTAAACGAACATGGCAAAGAAAAAACGCAACAGGCAGCATCCTTCACGAGCCGTTGTCGTGGATCCGGCGGCAAGGTTCGATCTCGACGAGTTCATTGCCCGGTACATCTGGCTCCTGGTTCCCATCCTGATTGCGGTCTATTACGTTTACAGCACGGGTTCGACCGGCTTTTACCAGGACGATGAAATCGGTCACTACCGGAATATCCGCGGGTTCTGGGGCGACCCGTTTTCCATCATGGGAAACCAACCAAAGCCAGGGTGGAAAATTCTCCTGGTTTTGCCGGGCCTGCTGGGATTCAAGGGCGTTGTTCTTGCTCATTGCTTGATTACCGCGTTGTCGGTGGTGGCGACGTTCCACCTTGGCCGCGCGTTGAAAATCCGGAACGCGGGCGTGGGAGCGATTCTCCTCGCGTTCCAACCGATGTATCTCCAGCTTTCGTTCAGGGCGTACAGCGAAATCACGGCTGGTTTGTTCATCGTTCTGGCTCTGCTCTTTTATGCAAAGGACAAGTACGTCCTCTCCGCATTGCTTGCATCCTATGTTTTTTCCATCCGCCAGGAATTCGCGCTGGTTGCCCTTGGAATGGGTGTTCTATACCTGCTCAAGAGACAGTGGATACCTTTTTTGCTCCTCGGGTGGACGCCCGTGGTGCTGGCTCTCATCGGCTGGTTACACACCGGTAACCCCCTGTGGTTACTGGAGGATATGCAGCGCATCGGTCTCAACGTCCAGGTTCCGCATAAGCCGTTCTGGCATTACTTCGAGACGTATATCTTTATTATCGGTCCCGTATCGCTCGTTCTTTTCCTCGTCGGGTATTTCCAGTTCCTGTATCCGCCCGCAAAATGGAAGGAGAGTCTCAAGCGGCACGGCATGCTGTACTTCACGTTCACCGTGATGTTCGCCTGGGCGGTCATTTCGGCCTGGGATGCATTGAACTTCGGCGCAAATCCCGGCCATTGGAGATACCTGCTCGTCATTTCTCCGCTTGCGGCCGTGTTTGTTTCCGCCGGGTTTACCGCCATGCTGGACCCGGTGCGAAAGCAATTCAACGCGCTGCTCCTGTCGATCATCATCCTGGCGGTTCTGGTATTCCTGACGTATGACGCCAACGGTCTCGTGATGGTCGAGACGCGGGAGTACACGAAATTCGGCGTGGCGCTCGGCGTGGGGCTATTGTTCCTGCTGCGGTACGTTCGCGTGCTCTCGCCCTTGGCTTTCGCCGTTCTTCTCATGGCGGGGTCCATCGGTTACACTTTTGCAACGGAGAAACCCCGCACACTGGATCCTGAAGGTGCGGTGATGAAACAAGTCGCGGAATGGTACCTCCAGCAAGGGTACGATGACCGACCGTTATTGGCCAATCACGTGTTGCTGCGATACTTCGCGGATATCGATATCAACGACAAGAGGCGCGACATGCCTCTCCAGCGCGCCATCCTGGATACGGTGCGAAAAGGTGCAATCTGCGTATGGGACAGCCATTATGGGAACAGCCAGTTCGGCGGCGACGTCCCCATGGAGTATTTCAAGGATAATCCGAGATTCCGGTTACTCCGACAGTTCATTTCACCGGACCAGAGGTTCGGCGTGTTGGTTCTCGAAAAAATTGAATGACTCGCGTGCCCGTGTAACGTAATTGATAAAAAGCCCAGGTTTTCCGTGTTTCAGTGACTACGCAAATTGAAAGGTATGATTGAACGATCCCGATACACGTTTTGGATCCTCGTGGTCGCGGTGTCCATCGCTTGTTTCGGTTTGTCGTTCGTGTCGCAGCCCGTCGAGCGTTCCATCACAGACCTGAAGATGCTTATCCGCGGCAGCCAGCCCCCGGATTCCTCGCTGTTCATTCTTTACCTCGATAATTTTGACATTTCCAACCTGGGCGGGTACCCCGTCTCGCGGCTGCATATTGCTTCGGCCGTACATGCATTGTCGATGCTCGACGTCTCGGTGGTGGGAGTCGATCTCCTGTTCGAGAAGGAAAATCTTGCCTACCCGGAATACGATCTGTTACTCGCGGAGCAGATGAACCGGGCGGGCAACGTCATCCTCGGTATGTACTTCCAGCAAACGTCCCGCACCGGTTCCGGTATCCCTCCCGCGGCCCAACCGATTTACCCCCATCGCCTGTTCATGGAATCGGCGGCGGGGATCGGGAGTTCGAATTTTTTCCTGGCTGGCGTAACGAGGTACATGCCCTTGTTCTTCCGGACGAAATTGCATGGCGAGATGCGAGTGATGCCCGTTCTCGCTTTACGGATGTTGTGGCAGAACCGGTGCAAGGAAGCGGCGGCTGAAACGGACAGCGCGGGGACGTTGGATCCCGCCGTTGCCGCCTCCTGGCTCGAGACCTGCCAGGGAATGTCTCCAGATTCACCCGTGCGGTTGAACTTCAGGGGAACGCAACGCTCGTACATCATGATTCCGTTTGTTTCGTTCATGAAATCGTACGATAGCCTGGCCCAGGGCTACGAGGTACAGTTTCCGTTCCGCGCGATGCGGAACAAGGCGGCGCTTATTGGAGTGGCGGCGGAAGGGCGGAGTCCGTTCGTAAGCACGCCGTTCAGCCGGGCTTTTCCGGCCCTTGCCTTGCACGCCGTGTTGTTCGATACTTTACTCCATGGCTCACAAATCCGGGATGCACCTTGGTGGATAACGGTGCTGATTATTTTCCTGGCGGCTCTTGGCGGCGCGTTTATCAAGCCTTTCGCGCGTCTGAGAAACTTCCTGGCAGCGATGGCGCTTTTCGCAATCTACTTGGCGGCCGTGGAATGGCTTTTTATCCTCTATTATATGGATATACCGGTTGCAATACCTCTCCTGGGTTTTGGGTTGACCGCGTTGGGAACGGTGCTCCTACGCAGCCGGGAGCGGAGCAGCTACATTGCCTCGCTCGAACGGGAACGAAAAGAACTCCACCAAGAGCTTACCAGGAGGACGTTGGAACTGGAACATACCCGCCGGGAAATCCTGCAATCCAGTGAAGAGATTCCGCCATCCGTCGAGGCAAGGATCCAGGAATACGAGCGCGAGATCGCCCGGCTGCGGACACGCATCAACGATGTCGTGGTTGCCGAGGACCAGAGACAGATCGTAGAGCCGCGCATGGAATTCGAGGGCATGATCTACCATGCCGAAGGCCCCATGGCTGCGGTGGTAAAGCAGATTCGTTCGGTGGCCCCCAATGATGTGACCGTGTTGCTCACCGGGGAGAGCGGAACCGGGAAGGAACTTGTGGCGCGGGCCATTCACAAGTTGAGCAAGCGGAATGACAAGCCGTTTATTGCCGTGAATTGCGGCGCGCTGACCGAAACGCTCCTGGAGAGTGAATTGTTCGGATACGAAAAAGGCGCATTTACCGGCGCGGCACAGAGGACACCGGGGCGATTCGAACGGGCCGACGGGGGCACACTTTTTCTCGACGAAATAGCTGAGACGAGCGAAGCCTTCCAGGTCAAACTGCTTCGGGTATTACAGGAAGGGGAGTTCGAACGCGTCGGCGGACGGGAAACGATGCGCGTCGACGTACGGGTGATTGCCGCCACCAACAGGGACCTCCAGGAGATGATCGAACAGAAACAATTCCGGGAGGACCTGTTCTATCGATTGAATATCCTGCCCATCCACCTGCCGCCGTTGCGCGAACGGCGCCAGGACATTCCGCTTATTACGGAGTACCTGTTGCGACGCGAAAACCCGGATATACGGATCAGCCGCACTGCCCTCGCGGCCCTCGTACAACACCAGTGGCGCGGCAATATCCGCGAATTGGAGAGCATTATCAAGCGGGTTGTTATCCTGTGCACGAGCGAAGGGAGGGACCTTATCCGCCTGGGAGACTTGCCGGAAGAGATCTCCCGCGGGCTCCGGATCCAGGAAGAGCTTGACGTCTTGATCCTCGAAGTGTTGCGCTTGAAACAGTTCGGCCGGGGGGCGATGTCCGAAACCGCGGCCGAGCTGGGCGGTCTGGATCGCAGCACGGTCATGGAGTATTTCCGCGGCGTGGTGTTCCAGCAGTTCGTCGCCGACAAGTTCGACCTGGAACGGACGGTTGTTCATATCGCTGCCACGAATGACGAGAACGTGAAAAGAAGCGTGCGTTCCAAGGTTCTGGAATACGTGAACAACCTGGTAAAAGATATCGATCCTTCGGAGGATCCTGCTGCGGTTCTGACCAGGTTACGCGTGAAGTACAAGAACATGCCACGCAAGTTCCACCCGGCGCTGGAAACGCTCGTCCGCGCCTGCCGCGATTCGCCCTATGTATTCCATGATTTTCTTGATAGGCGATAAAGCAGTGGGACGTCTGGCATGAAACCCGCGAAACAGTTTTCTATCATTGTGTTCCGCCGTGTGAAAAAGTATTTTGAGGATGAAGGGATGCCGGTTTAATATGAACAGGCATGGAAATCCGTGACAGGGTTTCGCCCACAGGCAATCACAATACACACCATTACGCTAATACATATCCAGAAGAGCAACGATGACATATATTTCACCGTCTGACCATAAAGAGCTGGTTCCCGAAGAATTGCGCTGGATCTGCGATCCGACGGGAATCAAGGCGAAAACAACCAAGGACATCGAGCCCATCGAGAATATCATCGGTCAGGAGCGGGCAATCAAAGCGTTGACGCTCGGAGTCAACCTGTTCTCGCCGGGATACAACATCTTCGTCACGGGTCTATCCGGCACGGGGAAAGCCACCACCATCAAGAAGATTCTGGACAAAATCAACCCGAGCTGCCCGTTGCCCCGCGATCTCGCTTACGTCAATAATTTTCGTGATCCCGACCGGCCGATCCTGCTGGAATTCCCGAGAGGACAGGGGAGAAAATTTAAGCTGGCGATAGAAGAAGCCATCGACGTCATTCGGGAGCGCGTGCCGAAGATTTTCGAGGACGAAAATTTCATCCGTCAACGAGACGCCTTGATCAACGAGTACAACGAGAAGGAAGCGCGGCTCTTTCTCGAATTCGAGCAGAGGATCAAGGAGAAAGGTTTTGTCCTAGCGCGCGTGCAGGTCGGACAGACGACGCAACCGACGATCATGCCGAAAATCGGGGAGACGGTTATTCCCATTACCGAGCTTCCCAAGGCCGTGGAATCGAAAAAGCTCTCGGATGAGGAAGCGGAGCGCATTGCCACCGCGTATCAGGAGTACAACCAGGATCTGCAAAAAATCTTCCGCGAAGGCATAAAACTGACCCGGGAATACCAGAAAAAGATTTCGGATTTCGAAATGCAGTCGGCGGGGTATTTCGTGCACGCAATCTTTGCCGACTTGTACGAGACCTACACGGATAGCAAGATCCAGACATACTTGAACGCCGTGGAAACGGATATCCTGGAAAACATTGACCGGTTCAAGCCGCCCCCTACTCCGCAGGGTGGCGACGACGAACCGCTGGAAGTATCTCAATACGAGGTCAACCTGATTCTCGACAACGCTGACACCAAGGGATGTCCCATCATCATCGAATCGAATCCAACGTATAACAACCTGTTTGGCGGTATCGAGCGCATGTACGATATGCGCGGATTCTGGTTTTCGGATTTCACGAACATCAAGGCCGGTTCCGTTCTGCAGGCGGATGGCGGCTACCTGGTCCTCAGCGCGTTTGACGTAGCTACGGATCCCATGGTCTGGAAAAAGCTCAAACGCGTGTTGCTGAGTCGCAAACTCGAAATTCAAGTCCCGGACGTTCCTATGCAGCTCGCCACCACGTCCGTCAAACCGGAACCGATAGAATTGAATCTCAAGGTCATTCTGCTCGGCAGTAATGAAATCTATTCGCTTCTCGAAGCCTACGAGAATAATTTCAAGAAAATATTCAAGGTGAAGGCGGAATTCGACTACGAGATGAACAACGATCACGAGGCGGTCAGCCAGTACGCGGGGTTGATCGGCAGGCTGGTCGAAGAAGAGGGGCTGCGCCATTTTGATGTCAGCGCCATCGCCAGGATCGTGGAATACGGGGCCAGGGTTGCGGGTAGAAAGACCAGGCTGACGACGCGCTTCAGCGAAATCGCGGACATCGTCCGGGAAGCCAACTACTGGTGCGGGTTCAACAATCATGAATACGTTACCGCAAAAGATGTCGAGACCGCCATACGCGAGTACCAGAATCGGTACAAGATGCCCGAAGAAAAAATCCAGGAAATGATCATTGAAGACAGTATTATGATCGACACTTCGGGCACGCGGGTAGGGCAGGTCAATGGTCTGGCAGTGTACGATCTGGGACGATACAGTTTCGGGAAGCCGTCGCGCATTACCGCGACCGTGGCCGCGGGCAAGGACGGCATCGTGAATATCGAGCGGGAAGCAAACCTGAGCGGCCGCACACACAATAAAGGTGTTCTCATCCTAGCAGGCTACCTCCGTGAGCAGTTTGCCCAGGAATACCCGATGAGTCTCACCGCAAGCATTGCGTTCGAGCAATCCTATTCAGGGGTGGACGGCGACAGCGCTTCTTCGACGGAAATTTATGCGATCCTGTCGGCCCTGTCGGGCATACCTATTCGGCAGGACATTGCCGTTACCGGTTCGGTAAACCAGAAGGGCGATATCCAGCCCATCGGTGGAGTGAATGAAAAAATTGAAGGCTTCTTTGAAGTCTGTAATGAGAGGGGTTTGACGGGGACGCAGGGGGTGCTTATTCCCTGGCAAAACGTCTCTGACCTCATGCTGCGATCGGACGTCGTCGAAGCCGTGCGCGAAGGGAAATTCCACGTGTATTCGATTCATCACGTTCGTGAAGGTATTGAGTTGCTTACGGGTGTAGCGGCAGGTGAGAAAGATGAACATGGCCGGTTTCCCGAGGGAACCGTTTTCGGGAAAGCGCAGAAGCGGCTTGAGGCGTACAAGGAAGCGGTGAAAGAGACGAAGCCCTGAGCGTGGGTTTTTCCCCGGCTGAACAAAAACGCGAAGCGGGAAATTCCGTGCCTGAACCTGACGTCTCTTACGCTTCCGGATGAAATTCACCCGCCCAGGCGACCGACCCCTGGTTTCGCGGTGATGGCGTGATCTGGCCTGCGTGAAAAACGGGGGGGAGCACCTGTGTTTTGCAATTACGAATAGAGCTACGGGTGTACCCGGGATTATCAGCCCCTACTGCTTCGAAACCCCATCCGGGGCCCCGTTTACGGGGGTAGCACGTGTACCCTGGATTATTAGTCCCTGTTGCTGCCCATAAGGAGGAATGCGTAGTACATCACCGTGGTGATAGCCTGGATTGCCGCGGCGACGTACGTGAGAGCGGCGGCGTTGAGGACGGCGTTGACGCCGCCCATTTCCGCGGGTGAGAGGATGGCCTGGGACACGAGCAGCTTCTTGGCACGGGCAGAGGCGTCGAATTCCACCGGCAGCGTGACAACGGCGAACACTGCCGTCATGGCGAAGATGATCACTCCCAGCCAGGCCAGCGTGGTGCCGAAGACGCTCTGGAAGAGGAACCCGACGAGGAAGATGATGGGACCGAGCCAGCTTCCCAGTTGTACGGTTGGAACCAGAGCACTGCGCAACTGGAGGGGTGCGTAATCAGCCTTGTGCTGGATGGCGTGTCCGACTTCATGGGCGGCAATCCCGGCGGCGGCAATGCTGTCTGAGCGAAAGACCTTGGGGCTGAGGCGAAGGGTCCGGGAGCGGGGATCGTAGTGGTCGCTGAGAAAGCCCTTCGATTCCTCCACGGTCACGTCGTGAAGGCCGTTCAGGTCCAGGATGCGGCGCGCCACTTCGGCCCCGGTCAGGCGCGAGCTTGTGGACAGGCGGGAATACTGTTTGAAAGCGCTTTTGACCTTCATCTGTGCCCATAACCCCAAGAGTAACGCGGGCATGCTGAACAATAAGTACAGCCAGTATCCTTCGAACCAGTAAAACATTGTCATCCTCCGCTATCCATTGTAATGATCCTTCTTCTCATGCCCGGCGCGTATCGCCGCACCGTGAATCGAGTCGTCGAAAGATACACCGGAGGGCAAACGTGCGCAAGGATGATCGGAAGCTCCCCGCGCGGGATTTCACGACCCGGCGGCGCGGAAAAGTTCTTGCTCTCCAGCCGCGCTCTTCCTAACTTATCGTTGAACAAACATTGACGACCCCGAAGAATCTTCTCGCGACAGGCATGGCAACGAAGCACATCTTTCCGTTCCGGCACATAAGGGATTAAGCGGTATCATCCGCTGCATATCTTCAGGCATGGACAGGAGACGGGCGTCAATTTTTCAGCATGCGCAAGCATGGCTGATCCGCAGCATTAAAGAGGAGGTACCTGCAATGAGAAAAATGCTCGTTATTATCATTTCGATTATCGGTTTTTGCTATTGTACAGTGCCCGCGATGGCACAGGGAGGAAATGCAACCTGGGAAACCATGTGGATATACAAGGCGCATCCGACCCCGCCCTTCGCATGGATGGGAAATCCCCGCGGCTACACGGATATCGCTTATGATCCCGCCAGGGACCAGGTGTACGTGCCCAGCCCGCAGAGCAAGGCCGGGAAAGTCGATCCGCATATTTACATTTTCGATGCGACGACCGGCGCGTTGAAGGGCGAGTTCAACATGAACACTTCGGTCGTCAACGGCGGGTTTTCCCAGGGCGTGTACTGCGTGTACAAGATCACCGTCGATGATTCGGGCTGGATCTACGTGGGCAACCTCACCACCACGGGGTCCTTCAGGCTCTACCGATGGAAGTCACCGACCGCCAACCCGGAACTGGTTTTCACCGGCCTGCCCAATAACCGGTGGGGCGACGATATCGCCGCCATCGGCCATAAGCAGAACACGCGTGTTTACGTTGTGGGAGGCGACATGCTGCCGACAACCATCAATAACGACGTGGCGGGTTTGGCGTTCAATGCCAGTTACAAGGCCTACCAGTATTGCCTTCTTACTTCGACGGTCAATCATTTCAGTTCACACGGGATCGATCCTACGGGTTTGACCGATAACGATCCTCTATGGGGAGATTCCAACGTGCGTGTGGCCACCATGATGCAGAACGGGAAAGGAACGGTGCCGACCGTCTCCCTGTGGGAATTGAAGAAAAACGTTACCCACTCTTCCGGGCCGATCCGGTACTTCAAGGTCATCGGCACCAACAAGGAGTACGTTGTCGTGGCCGACGGGCAGAACGCAAGGTATGGAGACAGCACCAAGGCACGCCTGATCGACATCACGCGCAGGAAGCAGGAAACCCTCGTTGGCGATCCCACGCCTCCTATCCACGATTACCAACTGGTTTCCATCGGTGGGCGGTACAACTACGTGGCGGGCGTCGATTTCAAGTTCAACCAGAAGACCGGTGAGCTGTGGTTGTTCGTACTCCATTCCAACAACGGCTTCGCCGCCTTCAAGAAAAAAGTCAACCTCGAAGTGCCGGTGGAGCTGGCGCATTTTTCCGCCATGAATGTCAACGGGAGTGTGCGACTGACATGGCGGACGGAGAGCGAGCAAAACAACCTCGGCTTTTACGTGCAACGGAACGCCGGCGGCGAAAATTGGGAAACCATCGGTTTCGTCTCGGGAAACGGAACCACCACCCGCCCAAACGAGTACCGCTTCGTCGATGACCTTCAGACTCTCGCTCTGCGTTCCGGCGTACTGCGCTATCGCCTGGAGCAGTGGGACCTTGACGGCACAAAGTCGCATTCCCCGGTGGTGGAGATACCCGTGCGCGCGGGACAACACGGTGAACTTGTCCTGCTCAATTATCCGAATCCATTGTCCGTTTCCACGACGATTTACTACCAGCTCCCGGAGCCCTCCCACGTCGTGCTGCGTGTTTATGACTTTCTCGGTCGGGAAATTATGACGCTGGTCGATACGCAGGTGGGCGGAGGGAGCCACGCCGTTCCTTTCAATGCGTCCGGTTTGCCGGATGGAATGTACACGTACACGTTGCGGGCGGGGGAGCTATTCGCACAGGGACGGATGCTCATCGCGCGTTGAGCAAACGATCCCTCTTTTTCATGTGATGTTATTCCAGGTATAAGTCATGCTGTCACGCTTTCGAGCGGTCCAGGGTTGCCTGGTGCTTGTCGCGTTTCTGGTTCTTTTCCCCACCGGGCGGGATCATGCGCTTCGGGCCCAGGATGGGAACTCAAGCTGGAAGACACTCTGGGTGAATACCACGCGACCGCCGACGTACACGTGGATGGGGCACGCTCTTTCCTATACCGGCCTGGCGTACGACCGCGTGCGCGACCAGCTCTACGTGGTGAGCCCAACCACGGACTCCGGCCGCCCGGATCCTCACGTATACGTACTCGACCCATCGACAGGTGAAGTAAAAGGCGAGTTGGCGATAGACACGAATGTCATCCGCGGTGGGCATTCAAACGGAAGGTTTTGTCTCTACAAAATCGCCGTCGATGATTCGGGGTGGATATATGCCTCTAACCTTGTTTCACCGGCCTATGCACAGGACGACGGAAACTTCAGGATGTACCGGTGGAAATCATCCGCCTCGCAACCGGAGCTGGTCTTCGACGGTGCGGGCATCTCCGAAAGCCGCTGGGCGGACGACCTGGCCGTGATCGGGCACAAGGGCGCAACACGCGCGTACGTCGTGGGTGGTGATGCTTCCAACACCGTTATGAACAAGGAAATCATACGGCTGGCGTTCGACACCGCCGGAGGAGGATTCACCCGGCTGTTCGTGCACGCCCGCTTTAAGTCGCGTCTTCGAAATTTCTCCACGCACGGCATTGCTCCCACCGGGCCCCGCGATACCGATCCGCTCTGGGGCGATGCCAACCTCGGATCGACGAAACTGATAGAAAACGGAACGGGCAACGTGGAACCGGCGGTTCTGCGCGAGCTTCCATGGGAGGTGACACGCACTTCCGGCCTTGTACGATTCCTCCGCGTGGATTCGACCGGAAAGGAATACCTGGTCGTGTGCGACGGCATTAATGTCACCGGTGGCGACAGTACACGGGCGAGGTTGATCGACGTCTCGGATCCCGATACTGCCTTCGTCGTGGGCGAACCGACACCGTCCATCGGGACGCGCCCACTTAATAACGGCTCGGGTGTTGCAAACTGGGTGGCGGGGCTTGATTACCGGTTTGACCAGGAAACCGGGCGGTTGACGGTCTTCGTGCTCGAGTCCAATAACGGAATCGCGGCGTTCAGGAAGCGCGACGACATTGATGTGCCGGTGCGGTTCGAAGTCTTTACCGGCGTCTTCACACCGGGCGGAACAGTGCTTCGCTGGAAGGTCGGTGGAGAACGGGAGAACATGGGCTTCTTCGTGGAGAGAAAAGACCGCCGCGATGATGCGTGGAGGACGATCGGTTTTGTTCCCGCAGGCAAGAACGGCGTCCGCGGCGACTACCGGTTCGTGGATGCGGGAGAGTTCCGCCCGGACACGATCTACTACCGGCTACGGCAGGTGGATTATGACGGTGTGATCGCCTATTCCGAGGTTATCCCTGTCACTGTTGAACGAAACCCCTTCGCCGCCGCGCCAAACCTCCGGATTTATCCCAATCCGTTTCACTCTTCGACAGTCCTCGAAATCAAGCTACCGGAGGCTGCACGTCTGGCCATTGCGGTGTACGATCTGGCCGGCAGGCTGGTCGCCGAAATAGCGGACGACTTTTTTGCCGCGGGTCTTCATTCGATGCGCTTCTCGCTTCGTGGTTTTGATAAGGGTATTTACGTGCTGAGAGTACGAACGGAAACGGCGATCCTGGGCGCTGTCGTGGTAAAATTTTCATCCAGGTAACTCTGGACGGTGTTCACGGTCACCTTGGCGTATTATGAAAGAAAGCCAGGAAAAAAATAGGTCGAGGTGTTAGGGATTCCCGGATTGGCGGATCGGCGAATCAGCCACGAACCACGAACCGGTTTAACCGCAAAGGACGCAAAGAAGGCGCGGAGATCGCAAAGGAAAAAACGTTTAAACGTTCCAACGTTATAACGTTCAACTTGCTCTCAAGCAGTGCCAAATTTCAATTTTCAAATTCAAGATTCTCCTTGTCCGCTCTTCCCTTAGTCCCCTTGTCCTCCGTCTTCCGTCATTTTATTAACCACAAAGGACACAAAGAAGACACAAAGGACGCAAAGAAGGTGCAACCTGTCCGCTATAGCTTTTGCGGAGGCGGAAGGGATCAAAGGGAAAATGATGAAACGTTTGAACGTTCCAACGTTTGGAACTGACAATCAACTCATGTTTCCGCAGGCGGGTCCCTGGAGAGGTAGGTGCTTTTCCTGCACGCGGGCCGTTGGATGGATTTTGGGAAGGGCGAAGTGATTCCTGCCCCGCAGTTCGACTCCGCTCACTGCTACGATGTTTTGTCGCACGCGGGCCCCTGCAGAGGGTTTGAGAAGGGGTGGAGAAAAACACAAAATAAATTCTTCCCTGTTGCTTGTTTTGAATGGCTTTTTCGCGTAGTTTAGATATACGACTAAGTAACGCGAATAAGCACATAAAAGAGCTTTGAACCGAACGAGATACTTAAATACCGATGCAATGAATT
>JAJRXL010000339.1 GCA_024276335.1 Bacteroidota bacterium | reverse complement strand
TGGACACGATGAGGTTCTTCAAGCGTACGCCCGGAATATCCGACAGCGTCTTGTTTTCCGAGACCGCCCGGAAGGCATTCACGCTCGCGAATCTTTTGGGATCGGGCGGGTTCTTGAACGGATCCGCCGTGACACGAATTTGCTTGGCTACCTGGTCCGGCGTCCAGTCGGGATGGACACTAAAGACCAGCGCTGCGACACCGGATGTCAACGGGGCGGAAAACGAGGTTCCATCAGCCCTTCCGTACCCCCCACCCTTGCGGGTCGTCATCACTCTTCGACCAACCGCGTACACGTGTATGGTTGTCCCGTAAGTACTCCACGACGAGACAGCGCCGTTCTGCTCGGTTGACCCAACAGCCAATACGTGATTCAACGATGAAGGATAGTGCGGAACCAGGTCGTTGTCAATCGGTTTGTTTCCGGAAGAAGCCACCACCAGGGCGCCTTTGGAATATGCAAAGTTGATAACGTCCTGGTATGCTCTCAGGAAATCGTCGGGTTGCCCCGTGCCTCCAAAGCTGCAATTAATCACTTTGCACCCCATCTCCGCTGCGTATGTAATCCCCTCGAGCGCGGACGCGATTCCCGCGCTGCGGTCGGGTGCAACTTTGACGGGTAGTATCCGAGCCTTGTACGCCGGGCTCGCAATGCCCTTGCCGTTATTGGTTTGCGCGGCCGCACACCCGGCGGTTCCCGTCCCGTGTCCGATGATGTTGTCAAAGGGATCATTGTCCGGCCTCGGCGCCTGGGCGCTTCCATTCCCGACAAAATCCCAACCGCGATAGTCATCCACTTTGCCGTTGCCATCGTCATCTTTCCCGTTGTTACTCAATTCTCCTAATGTCCCCCATTCACCGCGATTAATCCAGATGATGTTTCTCAGGTCCTCATGGTTGTAATCGATCCCCGTGTCAATATCCCCGATGATAATCGTTGAATCCCCCGTCGTGACATCCCACGCTTGGGTCATTTTCATCAGCTTGACGAAATCCTGCTGTAACAACCGGGGATCGTTGGGCGTGTGATTGAGGGGAAAGATGTAATCCGGTTCCGCGTACTCGACAGCACGATCATGCTCAATCATACGCGCAAGCTCGCGGGGATTTCTCCCGGAAGCGTAATACACCTTGAAAATGCGGGCGACTTCAGCCTCGGCGGCTTGCAACGTCCTTTTCGACAGTGTCTTCGGAGAAAGCAACGGCACAACCCGGTACGCGTCGATCTCATCCAGCACGGCGTCCAGGCTGGCAATGTTCATCCGCGTTGCGGTTACACCGTTCCGGTAGCCCGGTTTCAATTTCACTAAAAGAACGTTGGGAATGACCTTGAGGGAATACTGATCGATCTCCGGCTCGCTTGGTAGTGAATACTGGCTCGTCGACCGGGAAGGGTTCAGGATCGATATCACCGAAACCACGAGTACGGTCGCAGCCAGTACTGCAATACGTTTACTTGTTTCATTCATGTCTTGCTTCCTGTTTGTCCATCAATCCGGTTGAAGGTATAAATGTTTACGCGGTCGAGTCTTTTACGCGATGTATTCGTTATTCTCGCGGAACCTCTTATCGCGCAAGCGTCATTTTTCTCCACTTCGCCTGGCGATTCACCTGTAGCTCGTACAGGTAAACACCCGCAGGGAAATCGCCTGCGTCAAAGACAATGCTATATTTTCCGGGTTTTTGATAGCCCTCCAGCGCCGTCGCGAGCCTCCTTCCGAATACATCGTATATCTCGATCGATACCTTTCCTTCGCGAAACAGTTCATAGGAAATTCGTGTGGCACTTTGGAAAGGATTGGGGAAATTCTGTTCGAGGACGAACCCGTCAGGGATTGTATTAACCATGCGGACATCCGTCGGATTTGTTTTTCCTCTTCCCAGGAGATCGACTGTGACGGTAGTCCGGGTAATGTCAACGGAGATTTCAAGCGTCGCTTTGTACTCCCCGGTATCGGGAGGAGTAAACGTGATATTCCAGTTCACGCTTTCACCCACGCCCAACGTTACAGGGAACGTCACAGAAGGAAGTGAAAACGCCGCTGCATCCCTACCCGTGATCGTTGTGCCGGTAAGGGCGAGATCGTTACCGCTGATGTTCCGTAGATTCAGTCCTACTTGCGCATTCTTTCTGACTTCGACATCCCCAAACGATACACTCCCAGGTGTAAACGCCAGCGTCGGCCTGGAAGCAAACACAACGACCGTCCGCGTGACCGTTGCTGCGCAGCCTCCGTTCGAGACTTCGAGCTGTACCGTGTACATGCCAGGTTTTGAGTACGTGTATGCGGGCGACTTTTCGCTTGCAGTTCCGGTCCCATCTCCAAATGACCAGTTCCATGAAGTGGCTCCAGATGTCGTATCTGAAAACTGGACGAGACCTGATTCGTTCAGGTACACGGTATCGGCAGAGACAGTGAAGCCGGCATTCAGCGGCGATTTTACCTGGAATGAAACCTCGGCAAACCCGATACCGGTAATGTTTTCATTGGCGAAGGAGTATGTAAAATTCCCCGGCACGTCCGTCTTGACAGTAATCCATGCGCCTTCGCCGATGAAATTCGGATGGCGTTCGTCAAACGGCGGACCTGCGGCTATTACCGTTGCGGAATCCGCATTGTACCAGAAAAAATTTCCCGGTTGCGTATTCTGCGATCGAAGGATAACAGGATCGTTTACACATGCGTCATTCACCGCCATGATACCCGGTGCGGGTAAGGATGGATACGAGGTTATGATCGAGGTCTTCGGATCTCCCACAACGATGGCCATCCACGACAATGTCGGCATGGACATGTAATAACTTTCCGCCAGGTTGTAACCCGACGTGTAGCGGTCGAAAAGTATTTGGACCCAGGCCAATGCTACCGTGAAAGGCTCGAACACGTAGCCGCTGGCGCCGGTACATCCTTCCGCGAGGAGATCGGCAATACGGGATTGGCCCGCTTCCTTGCCGGGTTGGAAATTCCGGGCCGACGTGGATACGTATGTTTCCGCGATAGAGCCAGGAACCCATGAATTTTTCGGACGGGCTTTTTCAGTGTAGAGTTGATCGTAATGATCGTTTGAACCCCAACTCGCGTACCCCAGAACGTCCGCCTGCTTTGTTACAAAAACAGAGTCCGTATTCAGAACAACGTTCCAGCCTTTGCTTTTCAAAACAGTTGCAGCAGCGGAGAGATTATTATTATAGGTCGCATACCCGCCGCCAGAACGGCGTGGATCCATGTCGAGAATGAATTTCGCCTTAGTCTTATCAACGAGCGTGAAAGGACCACTGCGGTCGATATAGCTGAAAACGTTTTCCTTGGTCAATCCAGTCAGCCGCGTTACTAAGTACATGTGGAATTTTTTCCGTTTGAATCTTTCATTCCTGTTGAAATACGGGTGAGCCCGAATCTGCCCACCGGCAGCGATCAACGTCGCTTGCCCGATATGAACGCGCAACGTATCGAGAATCAACATGAGTTCGCTGTCCACCGAAGCGCTCTTGGACGAAGTTTTTCCCAGGCCGCCCCTGTTTACTCCCAGCGGTACTCCTTTCGTGGTCACCAGGTAATTCAGTGAATCCTCGAGATTGGTCCTGATAAGGTAATCCTCTATCTGCGACCTTAGATTTTCAAATTCAGTGTCGTTGATACGCTCCTTGGCAGGGACCTGTACGTGGATAATATTCCTGGCCCGGATATGTCGCTTCTGCACGAAGTACATCCCGATTGCGACCGAGTTCGTATCGTTGTCGTTGATGATGACTCCGACATCGTCATACGAGACCGGCGCCTGGGCTGTAACCGGGGAGCAGGATAATAGAAAAAGGACACAGACGGTAACCAGGATTTTCATGGTACTACTCCATGCATAAATGGCTTTGAATATTAGACTTTCGAATGTTATCGTGATGTCT
>JAJRXL010000338.1 GCA_024276335.1 Bacteroidota bacterium | reverse complement strand
TTTGTTGCCGCTGAAGTCCGGAACGAGGTTACGCGGGATGCCGTGGAACAAATCCTGGTCGAGATGCGCCGGATGCGGGAGACGCCCGTCCCCGACGAGGAACTGGAAGGAGTGAAGCATTACCTGGCCGGAATGTTTCCCCTGCAGTTGGAAACCCCTGCCCAGGTGGCGGCCAGTATCATCCACCGGGAACTCTACGGGTTCGATCTCGATTATTACCGGAACTATATCAAGAACCTGTTCGCCGTGAGCGCCCGGGATATCCAGGCAAGCGCCCGGCGGTTTCTCCATCCCGACCGCGCCGTGATCGCGGTGTCCGGCGACGCGGATTACCTGCAACGGGAGCTGGCCTCGTTCGGTCCCGTCACGATCAGGGAATTCAACGAGTAAATACTTTGCACACGATCAGTCACACATCAGGTCCAATATGTTAGATACCCAGATACCCCAGAACGACATCGAAGCCGTTGCTTTCATGCGGGAAGCGCATGGGAAAATCACTGCCGAGATCGGCAAGGTCATCATCGGGCAGACCGACATCATCGAGCAGATGCTCATTGCCTTGTTCTCGCGCGGGCATTGCCTGCTCGTCGGCGTTCCCGGCCTGGCCAAGACGCTCATCATCCGCACACTGGCGGAGATACTCGACCTGAAGTTCCAGCGCATCCAGTTTACGCCGGACCTCATGCCCAGCGATATTACCGGCACGGAAATCATCGAGGAGGACGTCAGCGCCGGGCGCAAATCGTTCAAGTTCATCCGGGGCCCGGTTTTCGCCAACATCGTCCTTGCTGATGAAATCAACCGGACGCCTCCGAAAACCCAGGCGGCGCTGCTGGAATCCATGCAGGAGCACAAGGTCACGGCCGCGGGCCAGACTTATGACCTCGATCCGCCGTTTTTCGTTTTGGCTACACAGAACCCCATCGAGCAGGAGGGAACCTACCCGCTTCCGGAAGCCCAGCTCGATCGGTTCATGCTCAACCTTTGGTTGGATTATCCCTCGCTCGACGAGGAAGTCAACATCGTAAAGAGCACGACCAGCGAGTACGAGGCGGACTTGAAAAAAGTCATCAGCGCCGCGCAGATTCTTCGCATCCAGGAGCTGGTGCGCCGCGTGCCCGTCGCGGACAACGTGGTGCAGTTCGCGGTGAACCTGGTATCCCGCACGCGTCCGACCAAGCCCGAATCTCCGTCGTTCATTAAGGACTGGATAAGCTGGGGCGCGGGACCGCGTGCCTCGCAATATCTCATCCTTGGCGCCAAGACCCGCGCAGTGCTCGACGGGCGCCCGACACCGGAAATCGAAGATGTCAAGGCCATGGCCACGCCGGTTCTCCGCCATCGCCTGGTGACGAATTTCAACGCCGAGGCGGAAGGAGTGTCGAGCCTGAATATTATCGATCGCTTGCTGGAGGAATAAGCCGTTTTACCGCGAAGACGGACATATCGCATGAAAAGTCACTTCCGGGTACTGCTTGTAATCGCCTTGTTCCTGGCTCCCGGCGGCGTATGGTCGCAGGGCCCCGGCGTTTCGAGCGGAAAGTACTGGATATTTTTACGGGACAAGGGGCCGGCTGTTCATAGGCCCCTGGCCGCGACGCCGGAAATGATCGAACGCGCGGGAATATCCGAGCGGGCGCAGCGCAGGCGGTTGCTGGCGGGAGCGCCGCTGGTGACCTTCGAAGACCTGCCCGTGTACCGGCCTTACCGGGATCGCCTGGTCGGGATGGGTGTTCGTATAGAAGCGGAGTCGCGCTGGATCAACGCCGTTTCCGCCCGGCTGACCGGTTCGATGGCGGAACGTGTTTCCCGGTTGCCGTTCGTGACCTCCATCAAACCCGTGGCGCGATTTGTCCGGCGTGAACCCAAGGTCGATGCGACCGACATGGCGGGATATCCCGTGTTCAAGGCGCGGGAATGGAGCCTCGACTACGGTCTTTCCGGTCCCCAGCTCGAGCTCATCAAGGTCCCGAAGGTGCATGAAATCTGGATCGATGGAACGGGCGCCGTGGTGGGTATGCTCGATAACGGCTATCGCTGGCGCGTTCACGAGGCGCTCAGGCAGCGCAAGGTTGTCGCCGAGTACGATTTCATCAACCGCGATTCGCTGACGGAGAATGAACCCGGCGTCGATCCCCCCGGGCAGGACTCGCACGGAACCATCACGTTTTCCACGCTGGCGGGATTCAAGGAAGGCAAGTTGATCGGTCCCGCGTATGAAGCGGAATTTTACCTGGCCAAGACCGAGGTCAACGGTTCGGAGACGCCCATCGAGGAGGATTACTGGGCGGAAGGGATCGAGTGGCTGGAACGCAGCGGAGCCGGGGTCGTGTCGAGTTCATTGGCGTACAGCACGTTCGATGACGGCTCGGGATACAGTTATGAGAACGGCGATTTCGATGGAAAGACCGCGGTGACCACGCGCGCCGCCGCCCGCGCCGCAAGGATGGGCGTGGTGGTCGTCAACGCCATGGGGAACGAGGGCAACCGTCCCGGAACCATCATCGCGCCCGCCGACGCCGACAGCATCATCTCCGTCGGGGCAGTCACGATGCAGGGTCGTGTCGCGGGATTCAGTTCCAACGGACCCACCAACGACAACCGCATCAAGCCCGACGTCTGCGCCCCGGGAGTAGGCGTATTCTGCGCCACGCGGTCGGATACGGCCTCCTACACCCGCGCAAACGGCACGTCGCTGTCAACCCCTCTGGCCGCGGGTGTGGCGGCGCTGGTGCGCTCGGCCCGCCCGGAGTTGACGGTGCTCCAGGTTCGCGACGCCCTGCGTGAAACCGCGAGCCATGCGGACATACCTGACAACAAGATCGGATGGGGTGTCCTCGATGCCTGGGAAGCGGTGCTGTACCACGGCATGGTCATCAGCACTCATCCCCGCGTGATCTGGGACGGAACCGCGAACTACGTGGCGGC
>JAJRXL010000337.1 GCA_024276335.1 Bacteroidota bacterium | reverse complement strand
GTTCAACGCGACGAGGTTCTCCAGGTCCACGACCTTTCCCGCCCGCTTGATGACCCGTATCTGCGAGTCCTTCAACACGGCGATACCCGCCGAATCGTACCCGCGGTATTCCAGCCGTTTCAACCCGTTGATGAGGATGGGGACGGCGGGTTGTGTTCCGATGTATCCGACTATACCACACATGAGCTTTTCAATGAATTCCTGATTTGGTTTTACAATCCCAGGGCGTCGCTGACGCCTTGCATGGCCGCGATACAGGTCGCGATGTGTTCGTCAAGGGGCACGCCCAGTTCCTCCGCTCCCCGCACGATGTCCTCCCGGTTTACTGCCCGCGCGAATGCCTTGTCCTTCATCTTCTTTTTCACCGACTTCACCTTGACGTCCGCGATCCGGCGGCTGGGACGCACGAGAGCAACGGCAGTAATGAATCCGCACAGTTCGTCGCAGGCATACAGCGTTTTTTCCATGCGGCTTTCCCTGGTTACGCCGGAGTGATCGGCGTGTGAAAGAACGGCGCGCCGCACGTGTTCGGGGTAGCCACGCTCTTCGAGAATAGCGGCTCCGGCCATGGGGTGTTCCTCCGACGTGGGGTGCTTTTCGTAGTCGAAATCATGGATTAGGCCGACGATTCCCCACAATTCCTCGTCCTCGCCGAACTTCCGCGCGTACTCCCGCATGGCCGCCTCCACGGCATAGGCGTGCTTGCGCAGGCTCTCGGAAGCGGTGTATTCATGAAGCAAAGCCAGGGCGTCGTCACGAGTTTTCATTACAAAAAACTTACCGATTCGGGTGACAACATACAAGGATGAATTCTTCCCACAACAAGCGAAAGCCCGTGGTTACAGTGGATCGTATAACTGCTTCATCGTCCGCACGCCTTTCGCCGTTCGGGAGATTTTCTTATTCTGTGTACTGGAATTATGAGAAAGGACTTTCCATGCTTTTGATTGAGATCAAGCCCAACATGTGCGACTTCTGCGGATGCTGCGTGGGCGTGTGCCCCGAGGATGCCATCGAACTGGAGGAAGCGCACATCGAGATCATCGAGTCGCGGTGCACAAACTGCGCGAAGTGCGTATGGTCGTGCCCGTTCGACGTCCTGGTCTTCAATAAACCACCGAAAAAAGAGCGCGCCGCGGCATGAAAGACAAGTACGATGTCGTCGTGGTTGGAGCCGGGCCGGCCGGCTCGATCACGGCGATGTACGCGGCCCGCGGCGGTTGCAGTGTCCTGTTAATGGAAAAGGATCGCGACATCGGGATGCCGGTGCGTTGCGGCGAGGCTGTGGGCAAGGACGGATTGAACGGCGTCATCGAAATCCGTCCGGAATGGATCGCCGCTACCATCAACCGGTTTCGCCTCGTCGCTCCCGACGGCGCCGTCGTGGAGCCCGACATCGGGGGAACGGGGTACGTGCTTGAACGCCGCGTGTTCGATTACGACCTGGCCATGGCCGCGGTCGAGGCGGGCGCGGACGTGGTGACCAAGGCGTACGTGAACGGCCTGTGGAAGGAATCCGTGAACGGGCAGGAACGCATTGTCGGTGTTACGTACACGTGGAAAGGAATCCCGCGTAAAGTGCGGGGCGCCGTCATCGTGGGGGCGGACGGGGTGGAGTCCCGCGTGGGGAAATGGGCCGGGATCGACACCACAACGGATTTCCGCGACATGGAATGCTGCGCGCAGATGACACTGGCCGGCGTTCACATGGAGGAGAACGCCTGCGAGTTTCATTTCGGCTCGCGGTGGGCTCCGCAGGGCTACCTGTGGGTGTTTCCAAAGCGGCACGGCATGGTGAACGTCGGGGTGGGTATAAGCGGAATGGCGGCCAAGACGCGCAAGCCCATGTACATCCTGGAAGAATTCATCAAAGAGCGGTTCCCGCGGGCGGGCGTACTGACCACGGTGGCGGGAGGCGTCCCTTGCGTGGACACACTGCGCGAGATCGTGAAAAATAACGTGGTCCTTGTGGGCGACGCGGCGCGCCAGGTCAACCCGGTCTCGGGGGGCGGAATCGCGGGCGCGATGCAGGCGGGAAAGATCGCGGGCGAGGTCATCGCCGGGGCAGTGGCTTCCGGCGACATGGCGGAGCTGGAGGACTATCCGCGGCGGTGGGAGAAGCTGCGCGGGGCGCGGAACCGGACCTACTACAGGATGAAAAAAGCCGTTTTCAACCTTTCCGACGAGACGCTCAACAGCATCGCCTCGTCCGTCTTGAAGCTGCCGCGCGAAAAGCAAACCATCTGGGGCGTATTCAGAACGGCGCTTGTCAAGCGTCCCTCGCTGATCCTGGAGATGGCCAGGACGTTTGGCTTGAAAGAACGCGAATAATTTTCTACCTTCCTCTTACGATAACATCACCCGTAAAAGAAACGAATGGGGCGAAACCTATGGCGCGTCTTTCTATCCCGTTTCTTCTTGGTCTCACGTGTTCATTCCTAGTTGTCTTTTCATCGTGCGGTGAGGACAGTCCGGTAGAACCTGAATTCACGTCTTCGGTACAACAAAAAGGCGTGGTGTTCACGAGCCCGGAT
Source organism: Bacteroidota bacterium (assembly GCA_024276335.1). Taxonomy (GTDB): domain Bacteria; phylum Bacteroidota; class Ignavibacteria; order SZUA-365; family JAADGX01; genus JAADGX01. The sequence continues at coordinate 7,395 of JAJRXL010000337.1, read as the reverse complement.
TCGAACACCTCGTACTGGTGGTATGAAACGGTTGACACGATTCGCTGGCGGGTGCATCCCGATTCTTCCATTGAAAGGGTTCGCGTGGAGCTGGAGCGTTATAAAACAGGGTCATGGCGCTTCTTCTTTGATGCCCGCGCCGACAGCGGCTTCCGTTCGGTGCCGGTTGATTTCCCCATGGGCACATCATATCGTTTTCGGATACGGAACGCGAATGGCGGTGTGTGGGACACCAGCAGGGTGGTGAACGTCGTAAAAGAGGTAAAAGATTCGATTCTAAGGGGTTATTCATTTCTGTTTCCGAGAAAGAATTCTCGTATTTATACGGGATGGACGATCAAGGTTCAACACCAATATCCCCTCACGTCCGACGTCGTGGTTTCCTTTACGAACAGGCCGATCAGGGAGCGGAAGTGGGAGGTGATATCATCGGATTCTTCCTGGCCTTTTTGGAAGATAGAAGACAGGTACTTAAACGGCTTGCAATGTTATCTCAAGATACAGGATATGAAAAGTGGGAAGACGGGTATCAGCGAACCGTTCTCCATTTATAAAGGGCCCGACCCGAAGTTCAGAATCATTTCTCCGAAAAAGTCGGACACCTTTATCAACGGGCAGCCTCTGACGATTCACTACGCGGCGGAGTACGGGCCGGTGGAATTCCATCTTTCGACGAATGATGGAGAGACGTGGCGGAGAATCATACATCCGGACAGGGGGAAATGGATTGTCAAGGTTGAAAAGCCAACCGATCGCTGCCTTCTCCGTATGAGAACCTTGGACACGACAATATCGGTGTTAAGCGAACCTTTCACACTTGATACCGCCCTGGTCCACTTCGAGATTCTGTCACCTAAGGGGGGTGATGTTGTTCTGCCGGGGGATTACTTCACGATCAATTATGAGAATACGCGAGGCGGCGACGTTACCTTCTCTCTTTCCCTCGATGATGGAAAGACCTGGCAGCCGCTCGATGTGGATATCCATACCCAGTTGCCATACGGGTGCAATGTTGCGGATACCACGTACAAGTGGTTTGTCGTCCAGGGTCCCGCCCCGGCCTGCCGATTGAAGATGGCCGGCAAGGACGGATCGTGCGTTACAGTTTCGGGGCGCTTTTCGATCGATGATGACCTGGCGGATTTTGTGCCTCTACGTGTCGGTAAAGTGTTTGTCTATCTGCGCTACTGGGGAGAGTCGGGGAACCAACGAATGGATTTACATCAATACACCCGCACCATCGAAGTTTTACGTGAGTGGAGCACTTCCGATACGAAGTATTACGAGTGCAATATCCTGGATATAGAAGACGACGGGACCGTGATCAACACGGAGATAGATACTATCGCCGAGGAACTCAGCGGCCTGCACCGGTTACATACCTTGATTTCACCGTTTCGCTCGGGTTTGCCGCGTTACTTCAGTGCACGGCTGGACAGGGCAGTTCGCGGTATAGATTGTTATTACCGCAGCAAATACTTTGCATTTCAAAAGGGCGTGGGTGTAACGGCAGTCATCGACAGCAGGCGGACCGGGATGTACCAATGGTCCGTGAACAACTGGCAATACAAGTGGTGAGGTGGTAAGGAAAGCTGTTGAGCTTTTAGGGGAGGACACAAAAGCAGTTCTTTCCATCACATGCTTCGTTACTCAATGACCGTAATTATCCTTTCTCCAGATGGTGGATATTCCGCTCCCGTATATCTCAACATATCTTTCTTCTGGCGCATGCGGCGCCTGTGAACAGGGCCGGAAAGGCTTGCCTTGCGTAAGCGCGCGATGAATCGTAACTTTTAAGTCCTTGTTCAAATACAACCGTCACAAGCATTAACGGAGTATTTAAATGGCAGTTAAAGTAGGAATAAACGGGTTTGGCAGGATAGGACGGCTGGTTTTTCGCCGGGGGCTGGAGCTGGGAGGATTCGATTTTGTGGGTGTGAACGACATCACCGACCCCGCCACTCTTGCTCATCTTTTGAAATACGATTCTGTCCACGGGCGCTTCGACGGAACCGTCGAGGTCGATGGATCCGACCTCATCGTCAACGGGGACCGTTTGAAGATCACCGCCGAGCGCGACCCGGCCAACCTCGATTGGAGCGGCGTGGATGTAGTTGTTGAATCCACAGGCATTTTCCGCAAGCGCGAGCAGTGCATGAATCACATCAACGCGGGAGCGAAAAAGGTCGTGCTCACCGTCCCGCCCAAGGACCAGGTCGATGCCGTCGTAGTGATGGGTGTGAACGATGGTATCCTGACCGGGGACGAGAAAATTATCTCCAATGCCTCCTGCACGACGAATTGTCTCGCGCCTATGGTAAAAGTGCTTCATCAATCATTCGGAATAGAGTACGGCTTCATGACGACCGTACATGCTTACACCAATGACCAGCGACTCCTGGACCTTCCGCACAAGGACTTGCGGCGGGCGCGGGCTGCCGCCGCGAACATTATCCCCACTACCACGGGCGCTGCAAAGGCCGTCGGCAAAGTCATGCCGGAACTCGACGGCAAGCTCGACGGCATGGCGTTGAGAGTTCCCGTACCCGACGGCTCCATTACCGACCTCGTGGCGACACTGGCGCGTGAAGTATCCGCCGGAGAAGTCAACGAGGCAATGCGCGCCGCCGCCGAAGGATCGATGAAAGGCATCATCGAGTATTGCACCGACCCCGTGGTCTCCACAGATATCGTCGGCAACGATCACTCCTGTATTTTCGACAGCGAATTGACCATGGCAAAAGGGAAGATGGTGAAAGTCGTGGGCTGGTATGACAACGAGTGGGGATATTCCTGCCGTGTGGTGGATTTGATAAAGAAGATTACTGCCTAAGCAACACGGTAACATGCAATGAAAAAGCTTACCGTTCGGGATATCGACGTGAAAGGAAAGAAGGTCCTTGTCCGCGTTGATTTCAACGTACCTCTCCAGGACGGGACCATCACCGATGACACTCGTGTGCGAGCCTCGCTTCCCACGATTTCCTACCTGCTCGAGCATGGAGCGGCGGTGGTCCTGATGAGTCACCTGGGGCGCCCCAAGGGAAAGGTCGTGCCGGAAATGAGCCTGGAGCCCGTGGCCCGGAGACTGGGGGAACTTCTCGGTCGTCTGGTCGTCATGGCGCGTGATTGTATCGGGAGCGAGGTGAAAGAACAGGTGGCCGCGCTTCGGCCCGGCGACGTTCTCCTGCTCGAGAACCTACGCTTTCATCCAGGAGAAGAGCAGAACGATCCGGGGTTCGCGGAAAAACTGGCATCCCTGGGCGACGTGTACGTGAACGACGCATTCGGCACCGCTCACCGTGCGCACGCCTCCACCGAGGGAGTAACACGGTTCATGGCCGTAAACGTGGCGGGATTTCTCATGGAGAAAGAGATTGACTACCTCTCGCGGGCCATTGCGGACCCCCAACGGCCGTACACCGCCATCCTGGGAGGGGCGAAGATATCCGGAAAGATTGACGTTATCCAGAACTTGCTCGACAAGGTGGACGCCATGCTCGTCGGAGGCGGAATGATGTTCACGTTTCTCAAGGCGCAGGGACACGGAGTCGGCGCTTCCCTCGTGGAAGAAGACCGCCTCGACATAGCCCGGAGCATCCTGGAACGGGTGGAGCGGGACGCCATCAACCTCGTGCTCCCCGTGGACACCATTGCCGCCGAATCGTTTTCGGAAACGGCGAAATCCGTGACGGTTCCCGTCGAAGCGATACCGGCCGGATGGATGGGCCTGGACATCGGGCCGGAAACGATCGAACTGTTTCGCGGGGAGATCGCAAAATCGAGAACCATCGTCTGGAACGGCCCCATGGGCGTCTTCGAGATGGAACCGTTCGCGGCAGGAACACGGGCCGTGGCGGAAGCGCTGGCGGAAGCCACGCGGAACGGGGCAACGACCATCGTCGGCGGGGGAGATTCCGCCGCCGCGATCACCAAACTGGGATTGCAGGGTGCCGTTTCCCACGTTTCCACGGGAGGAGGAGCGTCCCTGGAATTTCTTGAGGGCAAGACCCTTCCCGGCGTGGCGGCATTAACAGACAAGCCCGGGTGAAGACCATCTCCGCAGAGCAAACAGGAACGAGAGCGAGGTTCGCGTTACTGCGTTTTGTGCACATGATAGTGGAAAGAAAGAATGTCTCATTACAATAACACCGGCAATTATTACCGGCCCCAGTGGAAACGGTTCTCCTTTTTCCCGCCCGTCATCAAGAACCTTCTCCTCATCAACACGGTCGTGTTCCTGATCCAAATGATCGGGAACAGCGGTTTTACCGTGGGAAACCTGAGCCTCGGATTCTGGCTGCAAAAAACCTTTGCCCTGCATCCCATCGGTGGGTTTAACTATGGTCAGGGCGTGGTAGGATATTTCTATCCGTGGCAGTTGGTGACGTACATGTTGATGCATGGCGGGTTCACCCACATCCTTTTCAATATGTTCGCGCTCTGGATGTTCGGAATGGAAGTGGAAAACGAGTGGGGCTCCCGGAACTTCCTCATATTCTATCTCGCCTGCGGCATCGGCGCCGCTTTGGCAAACCTGTTCATCGCTCCCCTGTGGACCTTGCCCCGCCCCACTATCGGCGCCTCGGGGGGCGTGTACGGCGTATTGGTGGCGTTCGGCATGATGTTTCCCAACCGCTTGATCTTCCTGTACTTCCTTTTCCCCATCAAGGCGAAGTACTTCGTGGCCGCGTTCATCGCCCTTGAAATGTACAGCGGGGTTACGGGCACGATGGATGGCGTGGCACACTTCGCGCACCTCGGCGGCGCGGCGGTGGCGTTCTTCTGGGTGCTGGCAGACCGCAAGGGTCGTATCGACGTCATGCTTCGGAAGTTCCAATCGCGCTCACCCGGCTCGATACGAGGGAAACCGCGAAAAGCGGTGGATGCTTCGTTCTACGATCTGCCGGGGACCGCTGCTCCGAAAGAACCGGAGACCGAGCAGGAAGTTATCGACCGGATCCTGGACAAGATTGCCATGCACGGATACGAGGCGCTGACCGACGAGGAGAAGCGCATCCTGTTCGATGCCAGCAAGAATCTTTGACCCGCGCGGAAAGCGATCCCGGCATGACCGATTTTCCTGATTCCTTACCATCCCCGGCGGCAGAGAACGCGGAGCCGCGGTGGATTCCCCCCCCGGTAAACCCGCGCCGCAGAAAAACCCGCAGGGTCATGGTGGGCACGATTCCCGTGGGCGGCGGCTCGCCGGTGTCCGTGCAGACCATGACCAAGACGAAGACCTCCGACGTGGAGGCAACGCTGGCGCAGATCCGCGAGGCGGCCGATGCCGGGTGCGATATTATTCGCGTGACGGTGAACGACAAGAACGCCGCAACGGCAATTGCCGACATCGTGGCCGCTTCTCCCATTCCCGTTGTGGCCGACATCCATTTCAACCACGTCTTCGCCCTGCAATCCATCGAGGCCGGCGTGGCGAAGGTGCGCATCAACCCCGGCAACATCGGAAGCGTGGACCGCGTGCGCGAGGTGCTGGGCGCCGCCCGGGAAAGAAGTATCCCCATCCGTATCGGGGTGAACTCGGGTTCGCTGGAAGAAGACATTCTGGAGAGGCACGGCTACCCCACCGCCGAGGCGTTGTACGAGAGCGCCATGCGGCACGCGGAAATTTGCGAGGATTCCGGGTTCACCGACATCATCATATCCGTCAAGTCCACCGACGTCAGTCTCATGATCCGGGCGTACCGGCTCTTAGCCGCACGTACCGATTATCCCCTCCACCTCGGCGTGACCGAGGCAGGCACCACCCGCGTGGGCACCATCAAGTCGGCCGTGGGAATCGGGACGTTGCTGGCCGAAGGTATTGGCGATACCATCCGTGTTTCGCTCACCGACGAACCGGTGCGCGAGGTGGAAGTGGGCAAGGATATTCTTCGCTCACTCGGCCTGGCTTCCCGCGGCGTGGAAATCATCGCCTGCCCGACGTGCGGACGCCTGGAAGTCGACCTCTTCCGAATTACGGCCGAACTGGAAAAGGCCCTGGCCGGGACGAAGAAGCCCGTCAAGATCGCCCTCCTCGGATGCGTGGTCAACGGCCCCGGCGAAGCGAGCGAAGCCGACATCGGCATCGCGGCGGGCAAGGGTGTTGCAATCTTGTACCGGAAGGGAAGGGTGGTGCGTAAGCTGAAAGAAGAAGAGATCGTTGCGGTAGTGCTGGAAGAAGTGCGGAACTTTCAACCCGACGAAGGCAGCTGATTCTCGTTTCCTTGTTTCTTTCCTGAAAGGCCTCCCGGCGTGAGTGCCCTCGTTGCATTCTTCCCGTCCATTTCGTAATTTTTTCCAACGCAGTTTCACGATGTTTTTCCACAAGATTACGCGCTCCTTGGAGCACGGTTTTCCATGGATGAAAACACCCCCTCGTTGGACCAGAGCATGGCGGCGTGGAGATGACGCATTTTCCGCTCTGGATTGCCACGCGCCAGGTATTGCACTTCCTGTACCCGCCGTGTTGCCTGGTGTGCCGGAGCACGCGCGCGTACGACAGGGTCGTGTGTCGGGACTGCGCGGAAAACATGGAAGTCGTCGCTTGGTCTTCCGAATGGTCACGAAATTACCTCTCTCATCACGCACTGGATGAAATTCTCGATGCCGTTTTTATCGCGTTCGAGTACCGCACCGGGACGTCGATTCCCACGTTGATTTACGACCTGAAATACCGCGGGCTTAAGATCGTCGGACCCTGGCTCGGCCGGAAGTTGGGCCAACGCTTGGCCTCGACTTCGTTACCGGAACACGAGCCGGTTCTTGTCCCGGTGCCTCTGCATGCCCGCAAGAAGCGCGAACGCGGGTATAACCAGTCTCTCCTTATCTGCCGTGGGATGTCCGAGGCGACGGGCCTGCGAGTCGATGATCATTTAATCTTCCGGAACCGGTACACGAGATCGCAGGCAGCGGAACAACTCACGGTGGAGGAACGGAAGCGGAACGTAAAGAACGCGTTTTCGCTGCGTTCGGGCGCGCGCATACCGCCGACCGTGGCGCTCGTGGACGACGTTATTACCACCGGTTCGACGATCGGGGAATGCGCGAGGGTATTGAAAGGCGCGGGTGTAACGTGGGTCGGCGCGCTGGCCGTGGCGTCACCTCTCGGCCGTGATCATGATGGGGTGTAAAAGAGCAGTGTAAACGCGGGGGCTCAGGTTTTCCCGGCGTACGTATCGGCCACGGCGGCTTCGGTGAAGGAGAGGTATGGAAAGTAGTCGTGCAGCGGGTAGCGAAACCCCTCCGGCCAGTATGAGCCCGAAGCCCTGTCGAGGCGGTACGTGCCCTTGTATTGTTTCCGGGCGACGACACACAGCATTTCCGCAAGGCGATCGATGTCGTCCCTGTTGTTGTAACAACCGAAACTGGCGCGTACCATGCCGGGCAGGTTGG
>JAJRXL010000336.1 GCA_024276335.1 Bacteroidota bacterium | reverse complement strand
TTTTTTCAATTTCCGCCTTTCTTTCGGGCTGATTTGGGCCTTTTTCTGCTGTTCCCTCTTGCCCTTGTCTTTTTTTCCCTTGTCACCCATACCTGTTCTCCTTGCTTGAAAATGACTTGCGATGTTCCGCGGCGAAACCCCGTCTTCGTTCATGGATGTCGGTTCCCGCCGTCGTCCATCGCTGCCCTCGCGGGTTTCTCCTTCCTCGCCCCTCGCCACGCTGCCGGTTACCGTATGTGCGTATTTTCTCTGCTCCTCTCTCGAATACCGGTGTACCTCGTGAAAGAGTTGTCTTCTGGGCTCCACACGCCTCGATCTACGTGGATTACAACCAAACCTAAACAATAAACCGGTGGATGTCAAATGGTCCATCGTTGCACGAACCGGTTGGTATTGTTATCGATTGCCACGCTTCCCGGTCAATCATTTCCCTCCACGGTTGCCACGATAAAGGTTCGATCGTTTCAACTTCGTCGTCCTCCTACGCATGTTCGCGGGCTCCGGAAGCGCCGCATCCGCAATCCGCAATCCGAACATCCCTCCGTTTGCATGGATGGCTGGTTTGGTCGTACCTTGTACCGGCCTATACAGGTGCTCGACTTGTGCGGAGGATAACGTGAAAAAGGGAATGCCGTGAAAATCGGCAGCGGTAGCGCCGCTGTAACGGGTGACGAGATTTCCACGATGCCACTCTCCTCCCGGAGGGGAAGGCGGAAATCGAGAGCGACCCCGAAGCCAGAAAACCTGCCTGTATAGACTCGTCACGTTCATCTTGGACAACTCCCTCGCCTAAAGGGAGGATGAGGAAATGCCCTCCGACTTTCCGGTTCATTTCCCCATCATATTGAAATCCATGCCTGTGTTGGCAGCAGGCGAAGGTGTTCAGTTCGCGTGAGCATTCTTTCTTGCCGGTATAGCACGTGTGTTCATGGGGCGCCGCATCCGGTTGCCGTTACTCGACGTCGATGCGCTTTCGGGCGCTCCGCGCTGTACGCGGCCTGTATGTTGGTATTCCTGCGCGCCGCACCCGCGTGGTCGCAGGAGGGACCGGACACGACGGGCAGGGTGTACGAGATGGGCGAAGTGCTGGTCCAGGCCTCGCGCCTCGTCTCGCCCGTCCTTTCGGCTTACCAGCCACTAACGGTGATCGATCCGCGGAACTACGCCTTCGCCGGGAACGAAACCGTGGCGGGCATGCTGAAATTCGTTCCGGGCCTGTTCGTGAAAGATTACGGGAGCAGCGCCGGGCTGAAGTTGCTCCAGTTGCGCGGCACGTCGTCGAGCCAGGCGGTCGTGCTGGTGGACGGGATGCCGTACCAGTCGGCGCAGAACGGCACGGTGGATCTCAGCGCCTTCACCGGCGACGAGATCGAGCGGCTGGAAGTTCTCCGGGGGGGGAACACGGCCGCGCTCGGTTCCGGCGCCATCGGGGGAGCGGTGAATATCGTTACGCGCAGACCCCGACCGGGTGCGTACCGGGCGCGGATCGGCGGCGGCTCGTTCGGTAGCTGGCACGCGGATGCCTCGGGCGCCTTCGCGCTGGGATCGATGCTGGCGCACGGGGGCGTCAGCCGTGAATACACGCGGGGCGATTTCCCCTTTCCGTACGACGCCTTCGGGCGGGTCACCACCGCGAGGCGCGAGAACAACGACTACGCCCGTACGACGCTTTACGCCGGTCTCTACCTCGACGACCCGGCGCAGGTGCGGCTGCGGGCGCGCGGCATGCAACGCCACCGCGGTGTGCCGGGAGCGGTGGTGCAGGGAGCGCCCACCTCCCAGCGGGCATCCATCGACGAGGGCGACCTGTTCGTGACAGGCGAAGCGGCGTGGAACGGCTCCGATATGAGACAGAGGCTCGCGCTGGGTTTGCGCGCCAATTCCCTGCGCTACGACGACGGGCGGCAGGCTCCCCGCGTGTACGCGTACTTCAATCGCCAGCTCAACCTGGACTGGAAGGGCGTGTACCTTGTCGGCAGCACGCTCATCGAGGCCAACACGTCGGGTTCGCTTGCCGATCTCCGGGGCGACAACCTCGATGTATCGTCCGGCGACGTCCGGCGGCTGGCGGGATCGGCGTGGATTCGCGTGGAGCGTGTCTTCCGGCAGGCGAGCGTGCCGCTGGTTATGATCGAGGGTACGATACGGGGCGAGACCTATTCGGATCAGCCGTCGGCGCTGTCCTGGTCGGCGGGGGGGAGCGTTACTCCCATCGAGGACGTCCCCTGGCGGCTGCGGGCATTCGTCAGCTCGAATTACCGCGTGCCGTCATTCAACGAGCAATACTACCGGAACTTCGGGAACCGCGAGCTCGCCCCCGAGCGCTCGCTGAATTTCGACCTCGGCGCGACGCTCTCGCTGAAATCCCTGCAAGTCGAGGCGGGGTGGTTTTTCATCACGACGAGGAACAGGATCATCGCCGTGCCGCGCAGCCCGGTGGAATGGTCGGCGAAGAACGTGGGAAGGGCGCAATCGACGGGCTTCGAGGCCAGGGTCGTGGCGGCGATGTTCGGCGAGGCCGTACGCGTCTCGGGGAACTACACGCGGCTCCGGGCGACGGACCGGACGACGGGCGGGCTGCATTCCGGCAAGCTGCTACCGTACTCCCCGGAAGAGCTGGTCTCGGCCCTGGTTCGCTTCAGGAAGGGAGTAGTGGAGCTGGGCGCTTCGTTCCAGCGTGTTTCGCACCAGTACGCCTTGTCGTCCAACATTCCCGAAAGCCTGGTCCCATCCTATTACACGGTGGATTGTTTTGCCGCACTTGACGTCATGGTGGAGGGCATGTGGTTAAGCCTGCGGGCGGACGTGGTGAACCTCACGGACGAGTCGTACGAGATCGTCAAGAACTTTCCCCTTCCCGGAAGGAGGTATTCTTTTGAGTTGCACGTTTCATCAAAATAGGAGGAAAATTGACTTTGCCCTTCCCCAAGGAGAGCGCGGCGACTTCGCCCTTCGTCCTTCGACTCCGCTCAGGACTCCGCTCAGGACTTCGCTCAGGGCTTTCGAACTGGCTCATGTGTGTGAAACACCGTAGCAGTGAGCGGAGTCGAACTGCGGGTTTAGAGCATATTGTACGCCCTTCGTCCTTCGACTCCGCTCGGGACTCCGCTCAGGACTCCGCTCAGGACTTTCGAACTGGCTCATGTGTGCGAAACACCGTAGCAGTGAGCGGAGTCGAACTGCGGGTTTAGAGCATATTGTACGCCCTTCGTCCTTCGACTCCGCTCAGGACTCCGCTCAGGAGTGCGCTCGGGGCCGCGTTGTGGAATAACACGTTTCATTTACCAAACAGGAGATACAGTTTCATGAAAAAATTTGCGTTGCTTGCATTTCTTCTTGCCCTTGTCATCACGGGCTGTACGACCGATCCGGGGGGCGGCGATCCCGTCGTACCGGGTCCTTCGGTAAAAGGCGTTTATGTCTTGAACGAGGGATTGTGGGGGCAGGACAACAGCACACTGACACGGTACGACCTGGCGACGGGGACGGTTGCGCAGGACGTCTTCCGCGCCGTGAATCCGGGACTCCGGCTCGGCGATACGGGGAATTTCCTGGTCAGGCACGGCGACCGGGTGTTCGTCGTGATGACGGGTTCCCAGACCGTCGAGATATTTTCCGCGGATTCGGCCCGTTGGATTGCGCGTATTTACCTCGGTGAAGGTCTTTCCCCCCGGCGGATAGCCTTTGCGAACGACACGCTGGCTTTTGTTACTGCGATGAATACCGACGAGGTTGTCATGGTCAATCCCGCGACGCAAGCAGTCCTCGGCAAGGTAAAAGTCGGTCCGGCGCCGGAAGGGGTGGCCGTGGTCAATGGGAAAGTGTACGTGGTCAACTCGGGCATGGGTGATTTACGCAAGGATGAGCCCCTGGCAGGGACGCTGAGCGTGTTGTCGCTCGACGGGACGGTGGTGGGCAACATCACC